>JAMONK010000001.1 GCA_027065835.1 Thermococcus sp.
ACCCCACCGTAAGTTACTTACCCCCGGGTAAGTTATAAGGGTTTCGAGGGATAAAAATTGGCGATCGAGACGCGGAACAACCTATCCCCGGTTCCCCTGCCTTTGTTCTACCGAAGAAGATCTCACTCCTGAACACCAAAGAGATACTGACGCTCGAAATTAATAAAAATTGCGGAAGGGCATCAGAGCCCCAGAATCTCTTTCGCGGCCTCGATCCCAAGGTCAAAGGCCTTCATGTTCATCTCAACGGCCTTCGGCGGGACGCTGAGCCTTATGACCTCCCTGACGTGTTCCGCGTCGAGTGGAAACTCCGGTATCTGGGTCAGGGCGCCGATGAGGACGGTGTTGGTCGTGATGACGTGACCTGCTTTCATGGCGAGATCCTCCGCGTTGAAACCTATCCATTTGGCCCTGAAGTCGTCTTCCACGATCTTCTTTATCTCGTCGAGTTCTGGATAGCGGGCCTTGCCCATTGAGACCTGAACCGGGACGATGGGTTTGGTGTTGGTGACGACCATTCCACCCTTCTTTAGGTAGTTGATATAGCGAAGCGCCTCGACCGGCTCAAAGCTGAGTATGACATCGCCCTTTCCTTCCGGGACCATCGAACCGTAGACCTCGTCGCCGAAGCGGACGTACGAGACGACGCTTCCAAAGCGCTGGCTCATCCCGTGAACCTCACCCATCCTAACCTTGTAGCCTGCGTGAAGGGCGGCCCAGCCGAGTATGTTCGCCGCGGTGAGAACACCCTGACCGCCGACACCCGTAATTACTATGTTGTACTCATTAATGGGCTTCATTCCTCTCCCCCCTCTACGGGCTTGAAGGCACCGAATGGACAGATCTGCGCGCAGCCTCCGCAACCCCAGCACATGCTGGGCTCTATCCTGGCCTGTTTCTTCTCCTCATCCCAGTATATTGCAGGACAGCCGTAGGCGTTGATACATATCTTACAGCCGGTACAGGCGTCCTCATCGACGTAGTAGATGGGCCATTTTTCGCCCCTGCGCCTCATCTGGCCTATCTTGTAAAGGGCGCAGATCTGCCTGGAAACGACGACGCTGACTCCATCGACCTCAAGGGCCTTCTTCACCGTCTCATAGGTCTTCTTTATGTCGTACGGATCAACCACCGCCACGAAGTCGGCGCCCATTGCCCTGGCGACATCCTCTATGGGGATCCTCTTGCCCATACCGTGCGGGGTCTGACCGGTGCTCGGGTTGGGCTGGTCTCCGGTCATTGCGGTAACGAGGTTGTCGAGGACGACTATGAGCACGTTGGAGCGGTTGTAGATCGCGTTGGCCAGCGCCGGAAGGCCGGTGTGGAAGAACGTTGAGTCCCCAATGGTTGCAACCACCACCTTCTTCTCCTTCTTCCTCTGCTCCTCACTCACCGACCCATGCTGGGCTATCTCAAGGCCGTGGGCAATGCCTATTGAGCCGCCCATGGCGACGGTCGTGTCAACCGCGTTGAGCGGCGGGAGCAGACCGAGGGTGTAACAACCGATGTCGCTCGGGTAGATGCCCCTCGAGTGCGTGGCCTTCTTTATGGCGTAGAAGCTGTTCCTGTGCGGACAGGCGGGACAGAGGCTCGGCGGCCTCGGCGGGACCACCTCAAGGGCCTTGCCATACTTATCATCAAGCTCTTCGTAGTTCAGCGGTGCTTTAAGGTTAAGGAACTCCGCTATTGCGGTAACCGCCCTCCTCGTGGTCATCTCATAAACCCTCGGTACAAGGTCCTTGCCGTGGATCGGAATCGTGAGGCCCTTGTCGTAGGCCCAGGTCTTGACCTGCTCCTCAACCACCGGCTCAAGCTCCTCGACGATAAGGACCTTCTCAAGACCATCCATGAACCTCTCAAGCAGGCCGTAGGGGACCGGGAACGGAGTCCCGAGCTTGAGGACCTTGACGTCCTCCACACCAAGCCAGTGAAGCGCCTCCTTAACGTAGGCGTAGGCGAGACCCGGCGCTATTATACCAACCTTCGCGTTCTCATCGCCCTCTATCCAGTTGAACGGGCAGTCCTTGAGCTCCTGACGGATCTTTTCGATCTTCTCGAGAATCTGCGGGTGGAAGCGTCTCGCGTTTGAGGGAACGTCAACGAACCTGTTCGGATCCTTCTCGAATTTGCCAAACTTCCTTTTACCTGTCTTTATCTCCTCCGGGAGCTCTCCAAGGATGACGTCTCCCCTCGCGTGGGAGCTCCTCGTCGTGGTCCTCAGGATGACGAAGTGCTTGAACTTCTCGCTGAGGTCGAAAGCGTACTTAACCATCTCCTTTGCCTCATGCGGGTCGCTGGGTTCGAGCACGGGAACGTTGGCGAACTTTCCGTACATCCTTGTGTCCTGTTCGTTCTGGCTGCTCCACATGCTCGGGTCATCCGCCACCATTATGACGAAGCCGCCCTCAACGCCCATTCCCACGGAGCTCATGAACGTGTCTGCGGCAACGTTGAGTCCCACGTGCTTCATCGCCGTCATCGCCCTGAGACCACTCCAAGCCGCTGCGAGGGCGGTCTCAAAGGCCACTTTCTCGTTGGTGGAGTACTCCATGTAAACGCCGGCTTTCTTGGCAACTATCGCCATCGTATCCGTAAGCTCGGAACTGGGGGTTCCTGGATAGGCCGCGTAAACAGCGACGTTCGCCTCAAGTGCACCCCTGGCTATGGCCTGGTTGCCGAGCAGGAGAACCTTCTCCCCCGGCTTGTCCCACAAAACCATGTCGGTAACTTTCGCCATCCAAAATCACCTCACTCCTCCTTCAAAACTCCCTTTGCCTTTGCGAACTCCACCAGGGCGTAGGCCCCAGCTGCAGCGTCCTCAGGCCTCTCGTAGCTTGGAATTCCGTTCGCCTCGAGGACCTCTTTGGCTTTCTCGCTCACGTAGCCTGCCATGAAGAGGCCGAGGACGGGCTTGCCGTTGTTAACCTCATTCATCGCCCTGATGACACCTTCGGCGTGCTCGGTTGGTGTCATACCCGCAAAGGTCGGGACGACGCAGATGCTGATGAGCATGTCAACGTTCGGGTCCTCAAGGAGAAGCTTTGCCGTTTTGTAGTAGTCCTCCCCGCGTGCAGAGGCTATCATATCAACGGGGTTTTTAACTGCCGCCATCGGCGGGAGGAACGAGCGAAGTCCCTCAATCGTCCCCTGCTCAAGGTCCGCCAGGTTGAGGCCGAGCCTGTCTATCGCATCGGCGGTGAGGACTCCCGGGCCGCCGGCGTTGGTCATTATGGCAACGCGCTTGCCCTTCGGAAGCGGCTGGGTGAAGGCCCTGGCCATGCTGAGCATATCATCGATCGTGTCCGCAACTATGACACCGCTCTGCTTGAAGGCCGCCTCGTAGATGCGCCAGCTTCCAGCGAGGGAACCGGTGTGGCTCGAAGCGGCCCTTGCACCACTTTCGCTCTTCCCCGCCTTCAGGACTATGACCGGCTTCTTCTTGGTCACGCGCTTGGCGACCTCCATGAAGCGTCTCCCGTCCTTGAGACCCTCTATGTAGAGGGCTATGGCCTTATCCGCCTCGGTGTCCGCTAGGTACTCCATGAACTCGGAGAAGTCCACGTCCGCCATGTTACCAATGCTCACGAACTTGGAGAAGCCTATCCCTTCTTTGACGGTCTTGTAGATTATACCGGCCCCTAAAGCCCCACTCTGGCTGATGAAGGCTATGTTGCCCTTCTTGGCGTCCATAACGAAGGTCGCGTTCATGTCGTCCTGGGTGTTCATTATCCCAACGCAGTTCGGACCTATGATCCTCATGCCGTACTTCTTTGCTATCTCAACGAGCTCGCGCTCCTCCCTCTTTCCCTCAGGTCCGACCTCGCCGAAGCCTGCGGTGATGAGGATTATTCCTTTAACTCCCTTCTCACCGCAGTCGATTACCGTCTGCCTGACGAAGCGCTTCGGAACGACGATGACCGCGAGGTCGACCTCGTCGGGGATATCCTTCACGTTCCTGTAAGCCCTGACTCCCTGGACCTCCTCGTCCTTGACGTTGATGGGGTAGACTTTGCCAGCCTTGTATTTTTTGAGGTTTTTGAAGACCTCATAGCCGAGCTTGAGGGGGTCGTTTGATGCCCCGATAACAGCTACAGCCCTCGGCTTGAAGAAGTAGTCAAACGTCATCTGTCACTCACCGTTAAAACCTCGATTGAATCGTATATAAGCTTTCCCAAAACGGACAGTGAGGCAGATATGGACGTTAACGGCTTATGTAATGCTTCAATGGGCAGAACAGAACATTAAACGGCGGAGTTCACATCATTAACCCGGGTGAGAGGGCGCCGTTAAAGGCCCCCCACGTCGAAAACTTTATAGCAACCGCTGGTTAGTATAACTCCGGAGGTGGTCTGAGTGGTGCAGATTCGGTTTTTAGGACACGCCGCGTTTGAGGTAGCCGGCAGCAAGAAAATTCTGATAGATCCTTTCCTTACAGGGAATCCACAGGCGGCAGCGAAGCCGGAAGAGCTCAATGCGGACCTGATCCTCGTCACACACGCCCATGGTGACCACATCGGTGACGCGGTGGAGATAGCCAGGAGAACCGGGGCCAAGATAGTCGCGATGTTTGACGTGGCCAACTACCTGGTCGAGAACAGTGAGGGGATAACCACGATAGGCATGAACTACGGCCCGACCGAGATCGACGGCGTAAGGATCGTGCAGGTTCCCGCCTGGCACTCCAGCAGCGACGGAAAGTACAGCATAGGCAACGCCTCAGGATACATCGTAAAACTCGACGGAAAGACGATATACCACGCCGGGGACACCTTCGTCTTCTCAGACATGGCCCTGTTCAGGGAACTTTACGGACCGATTGACGTCGCCCTCCTCCCAATAGGCGGCCACTTCACGATGGGGCCGAGGGAGGCCGCTAAGGCCGTTGAGCTGCTGAAGCCGGGAAAGGTCGTCCCGATGCACTACAACACCTGGCCCCCGATTTCCGCCGACCCGGAGGAGTTCCGGAGGCTCGTTGGGGACGGAGCGGAGGTCTATATACTCAAACCCGGTGAGGTCCTGGAGCTTTGAAAAAGCTTTTTAAGCTTCCTCCCCCACCCTTTTTAGGTGATAAAATGATTAGACGGGCCCTTGCACTGGTATTCATCCTCGTAATTGCATCGTCGTTTGTTATACCCCTAATAGGGGCCCAATCTGAAAATCCCAAATACGACCTTATCATCGTTAGGAATGACGATCCGATAGATTACATAGTCGCCCTCCCATATTCAAAGATGCTGGGCATTCCGATCCTGCCAGTTAACCCCAAGGAACTGGACACCACGATGCAGGCCCAGCTCCAGTCATACGCCCAGTTTGGATGGAGCCACGTTCTGATAATCGGTGACTCAAAGGCCGTGAGCGACACCGTGCAGGACCAGCTCATGAGCCTGGGCTTCATCCCCGAGAGGATTGGGGGGGTGGTGAGAACCGCAACGGCGGCGAAACTGGCGGAGTACTTCTACCCCAACGGGAAGGACACCGTGGTGATAGCAAGCTCCAGCGACTACGGTTCGGCCCTCGCGGCGGCGCGCTTCGCCATGAACTACGATTACCCCCTCCTCCTTAATCCCGAGACAAACCTCTCGGTGTACACCGAGGAGGCGCTCAAGAAGCTCAAACCAAGCCTGGTGATACTCGTCGGTGCCGGCCTCCCCGCGAACCTGGAGCAGACCCTGAACTCACTGGGGTACCACACCTACTGGTACAAGAAGAACGTCGAGATAACAATAAAACCGCCTGCGAAGGGGAAGGAGACCGACTGGACAAAGGTCATCATAGCCGTGGCCCTCTCCCTTGCAGTGGCGGTTCCGGGGTCCCTCTACTACGCCAGGAAGAAGTGGGCCGAGAACAGGGTCCCCATAGAGGTGCTCACCGAGAAGGAGCGCATAGTCGTTAAGGCCATAGTGCAGAAGGGCGGCGAAGTCAAACAGGAGGACCTCCCAGAACTCACGGGCTACTCCAGGCCTACGATAAGCCGGATCATCCAGGAGCTTGAAAAGAAGCAGCTGGTTACCAGGGAGAAGATAGGGAAGACGTTCACGGTAAAGCTCACGAAGGACATAATCATGCGGGATTGACCTCCCTGAACGACGGGCTTTCAAAAAGAGAGATCAGAGCCAGATCCTGTTTCCCTTGACCTTTATGTACCCCAGGGTCTGGAGTTCCTTGAGGAAGTCCTCGATGGCGTCCTCGTCGAAGTACACGTTGATCCTCTCATTCTCCCCATCCACCACTATCGGCTCCCGCTCCATAAGGGCTTCTAGGAGCTCATTCTTTTTCCTGTGCCCCTGGGCCATCTCAAGTATGGCGTCCGCCAGAACCGAGCGGGCTATCCCCTCAAACATGGCATCAACGATGCTCTCCTCGGTTGCGTAGTCCTCGGCTATCCGAAGGGCACTCTCGATGAGCTCCCTATCGACCTCCATGACCTCGACGTAGTAGTGTTTCGCGAGGGTAAACTCCGTTATCATGCCCGCGTTGAAGCGCTCCTCCACGGCCTCAAGGTACTCCTCCACCTCCTCTATCGGGAAACGGAGCTCCAGCCTCAAGGAATCCAGGGAGGGTACTTCTCGGAGAACCAGTTTCCCATCGCTCTCCACGACAGCCCCGGATTCGATAAGTGCCATCATGAGCATGAGCTTTCCGTGCTCTGACTCGTCAAAAAGCTCCTCAACACGTTTCTCCGCACCGGGTTTCCAGTAGGAGAGGAGGTCATCAAAAGCGGCTTTGAGCTCCTCCAGGCTCTCAGTGACGGGTTCAATCCCCTCAGCCCGCTCAAGGAGCTCGGCGTACGTACCGCTGATGACGATGTAATGCGCAACATCCGGTCGAACTTCCTCCTTAGTCCTGTTCATGACCCCCGCCCTGCTGAGCTCCCTGGAGAGAGCGTTCATATCATCCTTGCTCAGAACTTCGAGCCTCAACGTTCTCACCGGAGGGATAAACGGGTTAGGGGTTATAACCTTATTCACGTTTCCCGTCGGTTTCATCGGGGGGCAGAAGGGTACGGAGGAGCATCCTGAGGGGTTTGTTGGTCAGGGAAGTGAGGGCCTCCTCAACATCACCCTTAAGGTCCTCATCGTAGGTCGAGTACAGGTAGAGGGCGTAGGCCATCACCTTCGGGCTCCCCTCGTGTGTCCTCTCCAGTGCACGGGCGAGTAGGGGGTCGTTTAAGAGCTTTTCCGCGAGTGCCCTCATCCCATCAACGTCCCCCGCCTCAACGGCCCTGCGAAGTGGAGTGTAGAACCCGGAGATGACGAGTTTGGCGGCCCGCTCAAGCTCCTCCAGCTCCTCCATGGGCGTTCCAGGGTGCCTCTTTTTGCTTAGAAAGAGATAAACCAGGGGAGCCACCGCAACCACGGCGGCTATGACGAGGTAAGGGAGCAGGGGAAGGTTAAACGTTTCGGGCAGATTCCTCTTCATGCGTATGAGCACCAAGACCCCCGCCATCAGCCAGAGACCCAGCAGGATGAGGTAGTACACCCCGTAGTCCTTCCTACCCTGCAGAAGGCGATATTTTGATGGGGCGCCTATCTCCTCCAGGTATCTGAGCCGCTCCTCCGCTATCTCAACCTGGGCGCTCAGACGTTTTATCCTACCGTCGATCTCGGCTAGCACGTCCTCCGTTTTCACATCACCCACTAAAACTCCTGCCACGTTATCCCTCATAAGGTTTCCCGCTTGGTGCCGCAACTGTGAGGATGCCGCTATCCCTCCCTTCCCACCAGCCGGTAGAAGGTAACCGCGCCCAGGAGTGCGTACGCGTACTGCCCGATGAACTTGTAGGTTATCGCGGTTAGGGCCGCCAGCCCGGAGTGCCCTATACCGAACATGAGACCGACCTCGTTCGCGCCCATTCCCCCCGGGGTTCCGAGGAGGCCCCCAAGAACCTCCGAGTAGATAATGGCCGTAACGGCACTGCGGAAGGAGAAATCCGCCCCAAACGACCGGCCAACCAGGAGGAGTGCGAGGGCATTAAACACCACGAGGAGGAAGGCGACGAAGAAGGCGGCGGCTAGATTGACGGTCCTCGATTTCACGGCGCTCCATCCGTGGTAGAAGGACCGAAGGCTTTTTTTGACGCCCTCCCATTTAAGCCGGTTTACTGGGTAGGAAACCAGGCGGTAGTAAAAACCGTCGAAAACTACCGCCCCCAGGAGGAGAAGCACGAAAGGGAGCGCACTCATGTCGGAGTTCAGCCCCATGATCATTAAGCCTCCGACCGTCAGCTCAAGGGTTATCGCCAGTGCCGTCGCCCCGAGAACCTTGAAGTAGTCCGTACCGAGGAACTTAGCCTTGATGATGTTCCCGATGGCGGCGTTGAGTGAAAAAGCCAGGTACGTCCCGGCCAGATTGACCTTCAGAACCTCAGCGTAGGTGGTCCTGGCGACCCCCCTGACGAGAACGTACCAGAGGAGCGTGTAGAGCAGGTACGAGACCACCCCCGCCAGCACCGCCAGGAGGAAGAGTACGGGGTTGAGATGCCTTATGCTGGCCTGGACGTTGGAGGCCTCGCTCTTTATCTTGTAGAGGAGGTAAAAGAAGAGCACCGCTGTTATAACCAGTGTAACTGCCTGCTTCCTGCGCATTTGACTCACGTTCGCTCGTTCTCAAGCAGCCGCCTCACGTAGCGCGGCATCTGAAAGAGGGTCTCGTGTCTCTCCGGGTCGTAGTAGTAAAGGTCGAGCTTTCCTGCCCTCCCCAGGTCGACCTTTTTGAAGTCAACGTAGCCCCTTACCCCGACGAGAAAGCTCCAGGGTGAGGCGTAGCCGATTACCGGGAAGCTGAAGTAGTGGACGCGATCAAAGACCTTCTTCATGGCCATGTAAGCGTCGAGGAGCTCGTTCGTGAAAAGGTAGACGCTGCCGGCCTGCGTGATGTACAGACCGTTGTCGTTTAAGCGGTTGTACGCGCTCTCAAAGAATCCTTCGGAAAAGAGGAGCTTGGCCGGTCCAACGGGGTCCGTTGAATCCACTATTATGACGTCGAACCTCTCCCCCGTGTTCCGGAGGTACTCAACGCCGTCCCCAACTATAACCTCGGCCCGTGGATCATCAAAAGCCCCCTTGGCAACGTCCATATAGAGCTTTGAGACCTCTATAACCGTCTCATCGATCTCAACCATAACGGCTTTTTCAACATCCTCGTGCTTTAGGACCTCCCGAAGGGTCCCTCCATCACCGCCGCCGATTATCAGAACCTTTCTGGGATGCGGATGGGCCAGCATAACCGGATGAACGAGAACCTCATGATAGCTCTCCTCCCCCACCTCAAGGAGCTGAACCGTCCCGTCGAGGACCAGCAGTTTACCGAAGCCCTCGGTCTCGTAAAGCTCCAGTCTCTGGTATTTGGTCTGGGTTTCGAGGAGTCTCTCTTTGACTTTGAAACCAACCCCGTATCCCCGCGGATACCACTCAATGAAGGCGTTATCCTCCCTGTTGAATCCCATGTTTCTCACCTAAACCCAGAGACGGGGTTGGGGTTTTAAAGTTGATGCCTCCTGCCGATCCCCCGTGCCCAGTTATCCCCCATATCATAGTAGCGTAGGTTCACACAGACAGCAATGGACATCAGTGTACCAGAATTTTTACAACTGCATGGTAAATATTATAAGAGGGGAACACGGAATACGTTATCCGGGTGCGGCAGATGCCCATGAGCGGTTCAAACATCAGAAAGGAGCTCTTCCGCAGGATAAAACGCGCGGCGAAAGAGATCGAGGATGGGATGAGGTACGGGGTACCGCACCTAGTGGGGGAGATCAGCCTGGAAGGAAACGACCCCAAAGTGGAGGTTGTCGTCGCGGTATTTGAGAACGCCAGGTACCGTTTCATGATAGTTGAGGATGGGAGCGTTAAATTTCTGTTCCCCGTGGACGGTGAGAGCCCCCACAGGACATTTATGGAACTGTGGATGTTCCTAAACGGAAAGTCCGAAGACAATCGCATCAGACCTGGAAACACCATAAAAGGCCCCCTTTACGAGGTGCTCCGGAAGAAGAGGTTTGAGATCGTGTGGACGAGTTCTCAGGGGAGTGAGGGCGCCGGATATGCCCAGGTTGTAGCGGTCAGGGACGGTGTACGGTACAACATGCTGTTCGAGGTTCTGGGGGACAACCTCTTCAGGGTAGTTGACGTGAAAGAGACATAAAGAACAGCGGAGAGACAGGAAGCCTCCAAACAGGAAACCAACGCGGGGTCAGTACGGGAACATGACGACGACCGCCAGTGCTGCCGCTGGTTTGTCCCTTACGGTGGCCTCGGCCGAAGCTACGCGGAACTCCTTAAGGTTCCAGCCGCGGACCGCGAATCCCTCCTCCACCATCTTTCTGACCATTTCCTCGGCCTCTTCTTTAGTGCAGTAACCGGAGTACTCGTAGATAAGGCCGCCCTGGTTGCCCTCGCTTATACCGACCCCAAGGGCCGCACTGATGGTCATTCCAGGCTCATCACTCTCCACGTGGGCATAAACGGTGGGGAGGAGCATTCCAATGGGAACGTCGTGGACGTCCTCCATCCACTCAATGTGTGCGGGGATGACGCTGCTCAGCTTGACCAGGTTAACGTTACCTATGCCCAGCTTCAGCAGGGCGTTGTCAAAGGCGTTGAGTTTGGTGCCGCCTTCGGCAGCGGCCGCGCCTATAAACGCCTTCTTGGGGGTTGTCCAGCTCATCTCAACTTCCTCCGTCCAGTTCTCTCCAGTCTTCCAGTTAACGGCCTAAACCCGAACTCGCTCACTCGCTAATTAGGTACCGGCTTAAAAACGTTTCGCTACAGCGTGCACTGCGGGAATGATAAAGCCACAGGGGATAAGGACGGCGGACAAACCTCCACGTACCCATCAGGGAGCTTCTCGAGCCCTGCTGTTGTACACCTCCACCGCCCTTCCTATTGTGGCCGACACGAATATCCCGAGGATGCTCACGAGGGAGGCTAGGGCGTACATATGTTCACTCAAAACCCCGTAGGAGTATCCAATTTCACCAACGAGAAGGCCGAGAACACCAAAACTCGAAATCCCGGCAGCCCTCGACAGGGAGGTTTTCAGGCTTTCCTCCCACACCAGCGCCGTCGTCAGCACTATCCTGACCAGGTATATGACAACGAAGAAGTACACGACGACGAGGGAGAGCTCGGTATCGAAGTTTATTCCCCTCCATGCGAAGAATATGGGGGCGAAGATGCCGTAGGTCACGCCGGAGATTATGGTGTGAACCCTCTCGTACTGCTTGGTGCCCATGAGGTCGCTGTGAAGGAGCAGACCGACCAGAAAAGCCCCAATGCTGAAGTGAAGGCCTATCTGCTCGCTGACCAAGGCAAGGGACGTCGCCAGTATCATCACCATCCCAAAGACGGCCTCATCGCTTTTGAGCCTGCGGAGTTTGGTCACGAGCCACAGCTTGTGCTTTATGCCGATGACGTAGTTGACGCCAAGTATAACCGTCAGGAAGACCGCGTCCTTGACGAGTTCGAGGAATATCCCGAAGTAGCTGAGGTGGTGCAGTTCGAAGTTTATGAGAAGGTACAGGATGACCAGCGTTCCAACCTCACTTATAACGGCATAGGAGAGGGCTATGTGCAGAAAATCCTTCCCAAAGAAGCGCGTCATTCGCAGAACCACGGGTGCGGACGCGACGGAGAGTATGGAGGCGACTATCACGTTGTCGGCCCCAACCCGGTAAGAGGTAAAGGGGACCGTGAGGAGGAACATGACGGTGAGGGTGATGACGTATATCGGGAAGCTCTTCCTGCCGCCCAGACGGACCTCCTCCGGCGTAAGCTCAAGGCCAGCGTAGAGCATGAGGAAGAATATACCAAGCTCGGCCAGGAGACCCAGCTCCTCCCTTGGAAGGTTGTGGATGATGGCCCCCAGAAGCAGTCCGGCGGAGATCTCACCGAGAAAGCCGGGGTAGCCGAACCGCTCAAAGAGCTCGGCGAAAATCCGCGCGGTGGCTATGATGATGAAGACGTAACCGATAACGTCGAACGCCAACAGGGCACCCCCATAACTTTTGCGGGGCATCCCTTAAATATCTTTGGCGGTTCTAACTCCCTTAAGCCAAGAGGATGCCCGCGTTTATCAGGAAATGTACGAGGGACAGATACGGAACGGATGGGTGGCGGTCGTACAGATAGAGGCTGAGGAGCTGATAGAGGAAGAGGTACGCCGAGTAGATAGGGATAATCCTCAGATACGTGAAGAGGATGTTCAGGTTCAGGAGATGGGTAAGCAGGAAGAGCACGCTGACGACCAGCTTCGTCTGGAGGGACGTGCCAGCCCCCCTGTAGATTATCCCCTTCATCATGACCTCCTCTGCAGCGCTGAAAAGGAAGAGTAGCAGCAGACCCACCGCGGTTTTGTTGAAGGGGATGATCTCACCCAGTCCCCTCCCGAACAGAACGAACGCGGGAACGAGCAACAGGGAGAACAGCACGGTGCCCCCGTTCGGCAGAGAATGAACCAGTTCGTCCTTAAAATTGAAGGCGAAGTAGAGCAGGACCAGGACGAGGACCGAGAGAAGTTCGTATCGTCCAAGGAAAAGGATCGTCGATAGATAGAAGACCAGGGCACCCTTAAGGAACATTCCGGAGATCCCAGACCTCGCGGCCACGAAGTACAGCGCCATTAAGATGAAAAAAGACGTGGAGTATATAGACGGAACCAGAACCAGAAGGACCAGGGCCACGTAGAGGAGCACAACCTGAGTAAGTACCCCCGGGGCCGAAACAAGTGACTGCTTCATCCAATCCCAGGATATCACGGCGATGGAGATGACGAAGAAGGCCAGCAGAACCACCAAGAACACGAGGTAGGGCGAGGTGCGGTACCACACGATAATGCTCTCGGTGAGGGAATAGATATAGACGAGCACGTACGGTGCTATAAACGAAAGAGAGGCCAGAGGAAGGACCGAGGAAAGCACCTCCGACCAGTTCTTCTCGTGGAGGATGATAATGGCAAAGAGAGATAAGGATGCCACGAGCGCGAAGATGGACAGACGTACGTCGTAACTAGGGACCCACGGCATCATAACAACGCCATATCCATTGTAGCTCACCAGTGGACTCAGGAGAACTGAGGGAAAGATGAAGAAGGCCACCATGGCCGGTACCTCAACGACTGTGAGCTTTACAACATCGAGTTTTTCATGTAGCGCCCTAATGAGGAAAGGATAGAGGATGAAATAAACGTACGCTCCAAGGGAAACGTAGGTAGCGGCCGGTACATGGACCCTGGAAACGGTAAGTCCCAGCTGGGCGAGGTAACCCGAGGGGTCCCAGAGCCCGGTTGTAGCCGGGACCACGTACAGGTTAAAATCGGAGAGAATATAGAACAGGAGAACCGCATAAAAATAAAAAGCCAGTTTGTTCACCTTACCCGCGGGTTTTATCAGGAGCTCCTCGGCAATGAAGGTATCAAACTCAAGAACCATCTGAAAGAGCTCCCGGAGGTTTAGGCCCTCCCGTGAAGTGCTCTTGATCACGGAGTATATGAGGTAGAGGGTGGCTGCAAGCGCCACAAACTTGTCCATCAGGAGGGAATAAAGCTGACTGACCGGGTAAACTATCCCAACGGCCAACAGGAGAAGCATGACCATCTTTCTAAAGCTTTTCTCAAAAAGATAGGCGACAACGGGGAGGACCAGGAACATCAACAGGATTGGCAGCATATTGAGAACTTCCCTGTATTCTACTAGAACCCTGTCCGGAAGAATGAACTTCAGCATTATGTTAACGTTCGAGAGGAAGAATATGGAGATGAGGGTGTACACGGTAACGGGACGGAGTCTGAACTCGATTTCGAGGAACTCCCTGAATATGAAGAACGCCAGAAACATCGTGGCGAATATAGCCAAGTCGTTGAGAAACGGGGGGAGGTTAACCTGCACGTTAGCGGCGTCCAGAGAATCCAGAACAAAATCGTAAACTTGAAGTAGAAGGAGGATGAACATGAAGAGCGAAGCTATCCTCTCCCCCAGCTTCATTTTAACCCCCTCAACCTGTGATTGGAGGGCGGGATTGACAAACGGACCTTAGCCCCATGTTCAACCCACCCGATATCAAGGTAGGACGGCCTTTATCTCCGCGTACCGGTCCAAGTCTCCGAATCTTTGAAGCTCATAATACTTAAGGGTTGCGTATTCCAGTAAAGGTTGCAGGGGCGGACTTAACCTCGATTAGGTTTTTATTCATGAACCCAAAGGTCCATACATGAAACACTACGAGATCGTAAGGATCAGGGAGGATGGAAAGGTAGAGCTTCCCTTCGAGTACGCCCACGAGCTGGGGCTAGTGGAAGGCGCCTACTTCCTCGTTGAGATAGACACGGGACTTAAGGAAGCCCACCTTGAGAGGATAGCCCTCCCGGGGAAGAAGCTCCTCGAAGTCGAACTGGTTGTGGAGGACAGGCCGGGCGTTCTGGCGAGGGTGAGCGGCCTCTTCGGAAGACACGGGGCAAACATCCTCTTCAGTGAGAGTGAGGAGCTTAAAGAATTGGACCTAGCAGCTATCGTTGCCGTTCTTGACGTTAGCAAGAGCAGGGTCCCTCTGGAAGAACTTGAGCGGGAGCTCCTTAAGGTGGAGGGGGTAAGGGAGGTCAGCCTAAAGAACGTGGAGTAGGAGCAGTAGGAAGAGTGCGTACAGGGCCGCGTTTATGCTCACGTCCCTCCCCACGGGGAGCTCAAACCCGATCCCGCGGTCGGTGAGTCCGGAGAGCCTCAGAAGGGCAAAGGTTAGGATGCCTGCACCCACCGTAACCGCATCAAAGGGCTGAAAAGCCCTGTAAAGGTACAGCCCAAAACCCATCACCAGAAGTGTCGGAATTATTGAAAGGAGCCGGTAAACCCCTCCAACACGCACCCCAACACCGCGCGATAGCCAGTAGTTGAGCTTTGCGAAGGCGGCCAATGTTCCAACCCCCGCGAGGTAAACGAGCCACCGACCCCACGTCAGACCCTGAAGAATCTCCGCTTTTCCCAGGGCACTTACGAACGGGGAGACACCGCCGATAGCCAAACTGAGGGCGATAACTGAGACGGCGATCAGGACATCCCCCCTGTACGAGAGGGCATCGAGACGCCGGCTCCCCCTGGCATCCGAGAGGGAACCAACTGAGAGGAAGAGGCCCCCTTTGATTATCGAGTGTGCGAAGGAGTAGTACACCGCCCCCAGCGGATTCCCCGTTCCGATTCCAATGAGGGCGTAGCCCATCTGGGAGACTGTCGAGTAGGCGAGCAACCTCTTCGCGTCCCTCTGAAGAAGGGCCATACCCACCCCGGCAAACATTGATATGAAGGCGATGGACGTGAGTGCGGCCTTAAACTGGACGCTCAGTGGGAGGTACGTGGAAAGGAGCAACATACCGTACAGGGGCACGTTCACGGTTATCCCCGAGAGGATCACAACCGGTGTTGGGGCCGCAGAATTTGCATCGGGAAGCCAGGAGTGGAGAGGGAATATGCCCGCTTTGAGAAGTAGGGACGTGAAGGCTATCGCGATCGCGGCGGCTACCTCTTTTGACTGCGTTACGACCTGGGACATAAGGTAAAGGTTGAGGTACCCTGTCTTGAGGTACAGCAGCCCGACTGCAAACACAAAGAAGTAAGATGAGATCATGGACAGCATGAGGTACTTGTACGCGGCCTTCTTGGCCTCACTGCTCCCCGGAAACGCCACGAGGGAGAAGGTGGACACCGACACGACCTCCATGTAGATGTAGTAGTTGAAGAGATCGCGGGAGATAAAAGCACCCAGGAGCCCAGTATGAATCAAGAGAAGCAGCACGAATGGTTTAACCTTCCCCCTGAAGTAAACCACGGAGTAAAGCGCGGCGATGGAAAAGAGCAGCAGTTCCGCCAGTATGAACCACCTGCTGTACACGCCTACGGCAACCTCGATACCACCCATCCGCGTCCAGCCGCCGACGATCTCGCTGCCCTCCCCTCCGAGGAGAAAAACCCCCCAAGGAACAAAAGCACCCGTTAGAAACAGGTACTTAGCCAGGTTCTTACGGTGCAGGGGAAGGAGGAGCGCCGTGGCAAAGGCAAATGACAGCGGAAGTGCAGCGAGCAGGGGGATCACGCGTCCACCCCCATATCGGTTATCAGCGCAAGCGCCAGGGCCGTCAGTGCCACGTCCACGACCAGGGTTGTGAGCATGAGGGTCGCGGGGAGCGGGTCAACGGGGTTCGCGGGCATCACCGGAAACGTCCGGTTTGGTACGTAGCCCGTCCCGATGAAGAAAAGTACGAGCCCCACCGAGAGCACGTTTACGGAGAGCACTTGCTTTATCGGTTTCTCGTTTGCTATGATGCCGTAAAGGCCTATGAGCATTATCAGAACTCCAACGGTCTCCGCGTCAATCACGGTCAACCCACCTGGACAGGAGGTAGAACGTAAGGATGAACGCGGCGGCGACCTTCAGGGCAACGCCCACGTTGAAGGGTACGACCGTGCCCCCCGGGAGGTAAGGCCTCAGAAAATTGAGGAAGAACGCCCCGAACATGAGGCCGGCCAGGGCAAGCACCGTGAGAAACAGACCGGAGAACCCCTCCAGGAGACTGACTTCCCCAAGAGGAAAGTGCTTTTTTACCTGTTTTGGACCATAAGCGGTCATTAAGAGGATGGCACTGACCGCCAGGATCACGCCGGCCTGAAAGCCACCTCCTGGGCTTGCGTATCCGTACAGAGCCAGGTAAGCGCCGTAAGTTACCAGAAACGGCGCCACCAACGTGGTCGTCTTCTTCACCACTAAGGTCATCCCCATCTCCTCTTCCCCCCTAAGATGAGTGAGAACCCAGTAACAGCGGCAAACAGAATGGCTACCTCCCCAAGGCTGTCGTAACCCCTCCAGTCAGCCAGAATGGCCGTGACCAGGTTGGGTATTCCCACGTCCTTCCAGTGGGTCACGTAGTAGGTGTAGCTCCCCCCGATGGTCTTTGAGTAATCGAGACCCCAGAGCGTCGCCAGGAGCGCACCAACTATCAGGACCGCAAGCAGGCGCCTCACTCCCCCACCCCCCTGACGGCGTAGAGGAAGAGTCCGGTGAGCACTGCCCCGACGACCACAGCGGATAGGGCCACGTCGGGGGCCCTGAGCATAATAAGCACGAGTACGAACACCAGGCCGAGGAGACCGTAGCGGATAACCGCCCTAACCGGTTCCCTGGATTCCACCACCGACACGGCCAAGAGGACCATCGCGACCAGGAGGACGCTAAGGATTGCCCCCGCCATACATGTCCACCACCACTTTGGGTTTTATTCCGCGTTTGTAGGCTCCCCTCGCTATTGCATGGGACAGCATCGGGTTGATGAGGGCTATAAGGAAGGCGAGCAGTACGAACTTGAGCCTTATGAGGAGGGGTGCATTCACGGAAACGGCAAGGGCCAGCAGTATGCTCATTGCCCCGCCGGTGTCACATTTGGAGGTCGCGTGAAGTCTAGTGTACACGTCGGGGAAACGAACGAGGCCCAAAGCGCCGAATAACATTATGAACAGCCCAAATGCCAGGAGAACGAACTCAATCACCTTCCCACCTCCAGGTACTTGGCTATTATGAGGCCGCCCACGGCGTTTACCATGAGGAGAACTATCGCCACGTCCAGGAGGTAGTACGCGTCCAGCACTACCGAGAGCACCGCCACCATAACGACCACCTTCGTCGTGGCAGTGTTGAGGGCAACCACCCGATCTGCCAGGGTCGGACCGAACACGACCCGGTAGCTGACCACGGCGGCCGTGAAGACCAGGAACCAAACGGCGTACCTAAGGGTCACCAGAAAATTTTCTTCAGCCATTCCTCCAGATCCCCCTTGATTATCCTCCCGGCCCTCTCACCATCCAGCGTCTCCACGTTGATCCAGTGAACGTACAGGTAGGCTTTCCCGAGCTTTTTCTCCACATCCAGCGTCAGGGTCCCCGGTGTTAGCGTTATCGAGTTAGCGAGGATCGTCAGGCCCGTATCGGAGTAGAGGTCCGCCTCGATCTTAACGATGCCCGGGGTTATGTCCAGGAGGATAACGTTTCTCACGACGCGGAGGTTGCTCTCAATGAGGCGGAACGCCATGATGAACAGGTACTGAGGAACCACGAAAAGAAAGATATGGAGGGACTTGACGAGCAGGTGCCCCCTCCCACGTATATCCTCCGTCAGCATATCCCTCATTATCACCGCAATGAGAAGCGTGACCGCAGCGGCTATGAGCAGGTGGACCGCATCCCCCCAGCCCGCCACCAGCAGCCAGAATGTGAAGAGGACCACCCATGTTATGGCGACCCTCTCCCACGGGGGGAGCTTCATCGCCTCGTAGCTCTCGTACAGAACCCTCCTCTTGACGTCCTCGATACGTTCTTTGAGGTAGAAGTGAACCCTGCCCATAATAGAATTTACGGTTTTCAGGGTTATAATAGTTTTGAAACTTCACAACTTCAGCTATTTTTTCGAAGGATATGCGAGTGATTCCTATCGAATCCGAACCGCCCCTAGGTTGCCATGGGCGATCATTTATGGAAAAGTTTAAATCTACGGCCCGCTAGTGATATCGGTGATGTTCATGATTGAAGCCGGAGAATACAAGGTCAAGGAGGGGCTTTACTACACCAAAGACCACGAATGGGCCCAGGTTCTTGAGGACGGGACGGTTCTCGTGGGCATAAGCGACTACGCCCAGAAGGAGCTCGGCGACCTCGCCTACGTTGAGCTTCCGGAGGTTGGAAAGGAGGTCAACAAAGGCGACGTCCTCTGCGAGCTTGAGAGCGTCAAGGCTGTCTCCGAGGTCTACGCCCCGGTGGGCGGTGAGATAGTTGAGGTTAACGAGGTCCTTGAGGACTCCCCCGAGGTCCTCAACGAGGAACCCTACGAGAACTGGATAGCCAAGATAAAGCCGACCAACCTTGAGGAAGAGCTCGAAGGGTTAATGGACGCAGAGGCCTACGCCAAGTACCTCGAAGAGATTTAACCGCACCTTTACCGTTTTCTATATTTCCCTAGGGACGGGACCGAAAAAGAAAAACGAGCTCAGCCTTTCTGGTTCATCATTGGACCGTCAGATACCCTAGAGGTCTTCATCGCTCAATCATAGAAAGGGCCCTAGGTTTTTAAACTCTTTTTAACCAGGTTGATGGGTGGTCACGTGATAGAGCTCCTGAAGTATTTCCTGCTCCTCTACGGGGGCCTGTTTGCAATAACGAACCCCGTTGGAGCGGTCCCCATGTTCCTCAGCATTACACATGACCTCGATCCCGTAAACCGCAGGGAGATAGCCAACAAAACGTCAGTCTCGGTGATCCTGACCCTGTTGACCTTCGCCCTCATCGGGCAGTGGATATTCAAGTTCTTCGGGTCAAGCGTCGATGCGTTCTCCATAGCCGGAGGGATACTCCTGTTCAAAATGGGCCTTGAGATGCTCTCCGGAAAACTCTCATCCGTCAAGATCAGCCGCGAGGAAACCGAGGAGTTTGGAGAGGACGTCGTTACCCTTGAAGAGGTCGCAATAATCCCCCTTGCGATCCCCCTGATCTCCGGTCCGGGGGCCATAACGACGGTCATGATATACATGGCGAAGAGCGGAACCCTGCCGGGAAAACTCACCGTCATGACGACGATAGTCACGATAGGCCTGACGGTCTGGCTCGTCCTGCACTCCGCCAACAGGATACAGGAACGTCTCGGTAGGGTGGGGATAAAGGTCATGACCAGGATGATGGGCCTCATACTGACCTCCATGGCGGTTCAGATGATAATAAACGGCATTAAAGGGGCCTTCGGGCTCTGAGGAAACCTTTTAAGGTTTCCCTCCAAACCATATCCGGTGGTGGTATGAGGGGAGACCTTATCCGTGTTCTGAGTGCCATAGAGGAGAAGGCCAATGAGCTTAAGATGGACGGTTATCAGCCGGACGTGGTATTGTTCGGCGCCGAGGCGTACGAGTACGTAAAAGCCCAGGTTGCCGAGGAGTTTGGTGGCGAGGAGGA
>JAMONK010000002.1 GCA_027065835.1 Thermococcus sp.
AGCTGATGACGGAGATAGAGGCCAACGAGAAGGTCACCGGAAGGGTTCTGAGAAAAATGCACAGCCAGCTCAAGGGCGTAGCGCCAAAGCGCGGTGAATTCCCAATCGTTGCCGGCCCCATCGTCGTGGGAATCATCGCTCACGAGGCCCTCGGTCACCTCGCCGAGGCGGACCTGACGATAAACTCGCCCTTTAAGGACCTCATAGGCAAGCAGATAGCTCCTGAATACGTCACCATGAGCGAGCGCTACGTCGAGGGCGGTTTTGGAAACGACAAGTACGACGACGAGGGAGTTCCTGTTAAGGACATTCATATCATCGAGAACGGAATCCTGAAGGAGATAATGCTCAACCGCGAATACGCCCACAAGTGGAACATGGAGCCGAACGGCCATGCCAGAGCTGAAAGCTACCGCTATCCGCCGATAATCAGAATGAGAAACACCGTATTTGAACCCGGCGACCACTCCTTCGAGGAGCTCATCGAGGACATCAAGTTCGGTTACTACGTCGTTGACTTCCGCGGCGGCCAGGCCCAGCTCAACAGCGCCTTCCAGGTTGGCGTGCAGGAGGGCTACGTCATTAGGAATGGCGAGATAGCCGAGCCGATAAGGGACACCTCGATCACAGGCGTCGCGATAGAGGCCCTCAAGAAGATAAGCGCCGTCGGCAAGGACTTCGGCCTCGAGGTCGGCTTCTGCGGAAAGGGACAGACCGCCTTCGTGAGCTCAGGAGGACCGCACATGAGGTTTGACGGAGGCATTCTTATCGGGTGAGGTGATAACGATGGAGAATCTCGTACGCTATGCCGAGAAGCTTTTCGATGAGGTTGAGATAGCCGTTTACCGCTCGAGGGAGGTCAGTGCGAGCGTCGAGCTCAACGAGATCTCGATGGCATCGACCCGGAGCGGGGCCGTGACGGTAATCCGTGGAATAAAGGATAAGCGCCTAGGCCTTGCAGTAGTGGACAGTGACGAAGAGCGCCGCGTAAAGGAGGCCATAGAGAGGGCTGCCAAGATGGCCAGACTCAACAGCCCTGACGAGAAGTGGGTCTCCCTGCCTGAGCCGGGCAAATACCGGGAGGGGCCGAAGCCAAACTACGAACTCAAAGAGGTCTCCCCCGACGAGCTCGTTGAAATGCTCGTCCGCGGCATAAAGCTCGCCCGCGACAAGGACGAGAACCTCATAGTTGCAGGGGGAGAGGGCGGTGTTGGCTGGGAGGAGAGCCGGATCCTGAACTCACACGGAGTGGATGTTTCCCAGGAGGGCGGGGCGGCGTTCTTTTTCCTGGAGTTCGTCGGCAGAAAAGAAGGTGTTGTAACCCCCGGTATCTTCGATTTTGATGCCCGCAGAGATCTAAACCTGGACGTTGATGGGGTCGTCGAGAGGGCCGCCCAGAAGGTCAAGTGGGCATACAACGTCATCCCCAGCAAGAATGAGGAGGTTCCCGTGATACTCGGTCCGTGGGCAATCGCTGGGTTGCTGAGCTACGCCCTCTTCCCGGCGTTCAGCGGAGAGAGGCTCATCAAAGGGACGACCCCACTGGCTGACAAGGCTGGTGAGAGGATAGCGAGTGAGGTTCTGACCATCTACGACGACCCGTTCCACCCCCTCGCCATCGAGCCCGTTATAGCGGACGGCGAAGGCGTTCCGACGAGGAAGAACGTTCTGGTTGAGAATGGAACGTTCAAAGATTTTGTGTGGGACAACTACTGGGCCAGGATACACGGTACGGAGAGCACCGGAAACGGGAAGCGCGATACGAGGAGCGGCGGTGTGAACATCGGGTTCCACAGCATGGTGATCGAGAAGGGAAGCCGGGCGCTTGAGGACGTCATAGGTGAGATCAAGCGCGGCTACCTTGTGGACGGATTCCAGGGTGCCCATTCAAGTAACCCCGACAACGGTAACTTCGCGGTGACGGCAAACCCGGCCTTCCTAATCGAGGATGGGGAGGTCAAGGGAGCAAGCGTCTTCCTCGTGGCAGGAAACGTCTACGAGCTGCTCCAACAGGCGAGCGAAGTCACGAGGGAGCAGACGGTCATGCCCTTCATGACCACCATGATAACACCCCACGTGAAGTTCGAGAACGTTAGGATAGCGGGGAAGTAATTTTCCCTTTTCTATCTTTTGGGTGTTTTACCGGGAAAACGACTTTCTTTTTAGGAAAGGTTCTCCGCACAGAACATCACTTCAGAACCCGGAAGTCGATCGCGATGTTGAACTGCCTCGGGGCGTATGGGCGGACTTTCCTCTCCTCCAGAAACTCCACCTTAAAGCCAAGCTCTCTTGCAACGGACTTTATCTTCGCCTCGTGCTCAGAGTAGAGGCCCTCCTCCGGGCCGAAGCCGTAGTAGTGGATAATTCCACCGTCCCTAACGCTCAGCATCGCCTCCCTCAGAAAGCGGTCCGCGAACTTGGGCAGGTTCATTATAACGCGGTCGGCCCCAACCTTGCCCGCAACTTTTCTCACATCCCCAAGAATGGGCACGACGTTGCTAACCTTGTTCAGCCCGATGTTCTCCTCAAGGTAGCGAACCGCCCAGGGGTTGATGTCGCAGGCGAAGACGAGCTTTGCCTTCTTGGCCAGAAGCACCGCGTACGGCCCGATGCCGGCGAACATGTCGAAGACAGCCTCGCCCGGCCGGGTCTTCTCGAAAATCCTCATCCGTTCCGTGGCCAGACGGGGGGAGAAATAAACCCTGGCAACGTCGAGCTTCAGCCTTATCCCGTTCTCGCGGTGGAGGGTTTCAGTCCTCCTCTCGCCGGCGAGGTGAACCAGCTCCCTCACACGGTATTCCCCGGAAACCTTGCTCCCCTTGGCGAAGACGGCCTTTATGTGCCTGTGAACCCTTAGGATGGCCTCGCCGATGGTCCTTCCGTAAGGCATGAGTTCGTCGGGGAGCTCGATTATCGCAATGTCTCCAATTATGTCGAAGGAGCTCGGGAGGAGCGGTTTGACATCCTCGGGAACCTCAACGACCTCGCGGTAGCTGTGGGGCCTTCTCTCAACCCTCTCGAACTCAGCCTCGACGAGCTCGAAGCCTTCAACTTCTTCCGTCACGGGAAACAGAACGAACTCACCCTCCCTTTTGACGGCGTATCCCTTAGCCAGAACACCGATCTCGAGGAGCCTCCTCCGCGTTTTTTCGGCCTCTTTCTTGGGAACTTTGACGGCGAGCATTGAACACCATAAAAAACTAGAGATTATGTTAAAAAAGTTTATCAAAAGGAGCCATCACCCCAAAATGGTGGTGATAGTGAAAGAACTTGCTTATGTGAGCTTAGCGCTGTCCATATTGTTTGCAGGGGTAAGCCCTATATTCTTCAAGCTTGCAGTAATGAACATCAAGAAGGGACCCTATCTCGCTATGGCAAAAGCTTTTCTAATGAACCGGAACGCCATCGTAGGGTTGATACTGTACGGTGCATCCTCGGTGTTATGGCTTGTTAGCCTTTCTTATCTTGAGGTAAGCTTAATGTATCCCCTGTTGAGCCTCGCATATGTAATAACAACATTGCTAGCGGCTACTTACCTCAGAGAAAGTGTGGCGGCTATTAGGTGGGTGGGGGTCCTGCTAATCGTATTGGGGAGTATTCTAGTTGGTCTTGACTGAGAGTCGAAAGATTTTTAAACGCTCCCCCTCCCCTAATATCGAGCCCCGGTGGTGTAGCCCGGTCAAACATGCGGGCCTTTCGAGCCCGCGCCCCGGGTTCAAATCCCGGCCGGGGCACCAAAATTCTATGTCACAAATGCCAGACTGAGCCAGGACATTGAAAATTATTGTTTTGTATCTCCCTTTTCAGATATTTTGAAAATCTTATTAACTGGCCATCCTAGCGCCATTAGTCTCTCCTTCCCAATGATAAACCATCCCAAAACTATAAATACAGGAATCCCAGTCGATAGCCAAATCCAAGAATTTGTTAGCTTTTGGAAGAAATTTTCACCAGTTCCATATCTCCATATGGCATACACTAAAAAAATCTCGATAAGAATTACTAGGGATATTGTCACTAATAATCGCCCAACGGCGGAGCTTCTTAATTTTTCTTGTTCCTTTTCTAGTTCTATTTGCTCTAGTCTCTTTTTAATCTCCTCTAATTCATTGTCTTTTCTATTTAACCTGTCTTGGTATTGGGATCTCACTTCTTTGATTTGTTTTTGTAGTTCACCGAGTTTTCTCTCGTATTCTTTTTTTAGATTTTCCTGGTTATCATAGGCTCTTCGTATTTCTTGCTGGTATTTTCTGCTGGGATCAGCAAAGAATCGGGCTAATTCGTATGATATCTCAGAAAACGAATCTGGATTGTCTAAAGTTATTTCCCCAAACTTACTCTTCAAGTATGTAATAGCCTCTTCAACATCCTCTGGGGGTAAGTCTTTAGCATGTATGTCCAATTCATAGAATATTAAAAAATCTTTAAGATCAAAAATCTTTTCAGGCGGGAAGAATCTATTCTGAATCAATCTAGAGAATAATCCCTCTACAGAGGGTATTTCTATAAAAGGAGAGACCCACTGCAAAAAGGCATCTAGCGTTATGGACAAAGTATTGTTCTTGTACAATGCAGATGGTAGTGTTGTATCCAGTGTTATCAACCAGATTTTTGGA
>JAMONK010000003.1 GCA_027065835.1 Thermococcus sp.
CGCTGAGTTGTAGAGTTTCCCGTTCTCGTCCTTCTCCGCAGTCCCAGCGACTATGAACACCCCAAGCTCCCTGGAAAGCCCCGCCAGGAACTGGGTGGTAGGCCCATCGGGGATCTGACCGGCAACTCTCAGCACCTCCTCCCTGCTTCTGAAGTTGTATCCCGTGTCGAACAGTTCAGGAAGGACGACGAGCTGTGCTCCCTCCTCCACCGCGGTCCGGATGAACTCCTCCGCCTTCGAGTAGTTGACCTCCGGTTCAAGAAAGACCGGTTCCATCTGGACGTACGCCACCTTCATGATACCACCGGGGAGGTTACGTCGGCCAAGTTGATAAAAGTAGTGGACAAAAAAATCCACATGGATACCGCCCTTAAAAATTAAATCCTGGAATATACATCGTTTAAACAAACAATGCATTACACAATCAAACGCATAAGACAAACAAACATTATTAAACCGCTAAAAAATGCAAAAACCTGGTGTAAACTGCAGAAAAAAATGGATTTTGAGAAAGGACCTCCTAATCTTTACGGGGACAACAAGGAGGCAGGAAATGCCTTTGGGCCGTACAAAATTATTGCGGCGAGAACGAGGGAAAAACTTAAAAGGCAACCTCCACAGCTAAGCTTGCTAGTGAGGTGATGCTCATGAAGAGGAGACCGAGGAAGTGGAAGAAGAAGGGCAGGATGCGCTGGAAGTGGATGAAGAAAAGGATCAGGCGCCTCAAGAGACAGAGAAGGAAGGAGCGCGGGCTCTGATTTCAGCCCCTCCTTTCTACAGTTCTCTTTTGGTGATCCTATGGACTTTTCTGGAGAGTTCCAGAGGCTCTCCCTTGAGGTTGAAACGGAAAGTGGCAGGGCGCTTCTGATGGCGGATCCCCACATAGGCTTTGAGCTCTCCAGGGGACTGAGGATCAGAACCCGATTTGAGGAACATCTGGCGGCTTTCATCCTCGAAAAGGACCCCGATATCCTTATAATCCTGGGCGATGTAAAGGAGCCGATAGGACTGGGCTTCACGATGAAACGCCTTCTAATGGGCTTCTTCTCCGACATACGTGAGGTGCCCACCGTAATAACTAGAGGCAACCACGACGGAAGGATCGAGGAGGTAACGACGAAATTTCCCGCTGTGGAGGTTGTTGACCACCTGCTCATAGGGGACATTCTCTTCCTGCACGGCCACACGAAACTGCCGGGTTCGGACTTCAAGGAGGCCTACCTCGGGCACATCCATCCGGCCTACACGTTCAAATCGAACGGCGTCGGGAGAAAGGTAAAGGTGCTCCTGCGTGTCGGACGGTTCCTGGTGCTGCCCTCAGTAAACCCATTTATAGAGGGCTTCGACGTAAGGGAAGGGATACGCATGGTGCCGTTCCTGAAAAACTCTGAATGGGGCGATATCTTCCTGAGCGACGGGACGTACCTCGGCAGGGTAAGGTTTGAAGGGGGTGGGTCGTCTCCCATCGATAAAACTCAAAAATGAACCGTACTGGGCACCCTAGGTTCGGGCAGTGTAAAAGGAATTACTATAGGGGCAAACCTTATTAAGGGCCTATGAAGATAAGGTTTCATAGGTACGAGATTAAGAGGTCAGGTGACGGGGATGAGCGAGATCTATGAGAAGCTTGAGACGCTGCTGCGTTCGCTGGGAGTGAAAAAGACGGAACTCAAGATATACCGACTCCTGCTCAACAGAAACGAACCTATGAGGATAACTGAGATACAGCGAGAACTGGGCATAAGTGAAAGGAGCGTCCGCGAGCATGTACTGAGCCTCTACAAGAGGGGGATACTTAGGAGGACCTTAATTCAGCAGGGATGGCTCGGGTACGTCTACACCGCGGTCTCCCCCAGTGAGGTTCTCGAAAATCTCAAGGAGAACATCATAAAGAAGATAAACGAAATCGAAAGGGAGCTTAAGAACTCCCCTAGTCAGAACGGACAGACCTAACAATTCCAACCTCCTCCAGAAGACCGACGAGCTCCACCAGCACTTCCCTGTCTGCTTCCCCATACTCCTCCTCAAGCGCCTTGAAAGCCTCTTCCCTTGGCAGGAGTTCACCGAGCATGAGGAGTTCATGGAGCTGCACCAAAACCTTTCTGTCCCTGGTCAGTTTTTTAAACTTCCCAACAAGGGACGGACTTATCCTTTTAACGACATCTTCGTTTATACTGCCCTTGATGACCCAGTCGAGCCACGGGCACCTTCCGAATTCATATCCGCTCTTAATGCCGAGGAACCTCGAGTCCCTGGAGAGGCCCCACATGACGAGCTTCTCCGCCACCTCCGTGTCCCTCTCCATACCCAGCTCACCGAGGTATTTCATTGCGTAGCCCCTTGCAAAGCGTCCGAGTTCGTCCACCCCGGCTCCAGCGAGGGCAAGCGCCGCTGCCGTGACCGCACGTCCTATCACCTCCACGCTCTCCTTGCTGACCTTGTCCACCGTGTCCTCGCTGGAGTGGTAGAACCGGTCTGGCCATGTTATCGGCATAACCGCAGGGATACCGAAGAAGTTGAAGACGTCGTGGTCGCTGCCCATCTCGTACGGGTAGGATTTAAACCGGAGCTTCGGTAGCGGGGAGCCTGAAAGACTCTTTCCCACCGCGTTGGTCGCCCCAAGGAAGTACTCCATCAGACCGGAGAGTATCGAGAACCGGGAGAGGGGCGTTCTAACCAGCATCACGGTGGACCCCGCCCGGTCCCAGCTTCCAGCAACCATGTCGAGGTTCACAACCGCGTAGTACCTGTCCAGGTCTGCGTGGCGCTCGATGAAGGCCTGCGTACCGTAGTACTCGGGAACCCAGAGGAACGCAAATCCAAAGCGGAAGGACTCCTTGTAAAGGGCCTTCAGGACCCTGGCAAGTTCCACGAGCATCGCACTCCCGCTCGCATTATCGTTGGCCCCTGGCTTCGGGTGGCAGAGATGGGCAGTGAACAGAAGAAACGGCGGCTTCCCAATCTCAGCGTAGAGAACCGGAAGGACCTGGCGCTCCTTAACCTCCACCTCGATTGAACCACTGGCCTCGACCCTCTCGCCGGAGAGGACTTTCGAGATGGCCTCCTTCGCCCACGTTTCCGGAACCGCAAAGGCGGGTATCCTGGCCCAGTCCATGTCCTCCCTCGTCAGGAACAGGCCTATGTACGGAACGGCGTTTCCGGTCCCTTCACGGTACGCTATGAGTGCCGCGGCACCGGCCTCGTTGGCCTTCCTGTAGGCTTCCCTCCAGGATTTCCCAACCAGAACCGCCTTGCCCTTCGCCAGTTTCCAGTCCTCCTCCCTCAGTATGGGAAGGACATCACCCTCAAAGCTCCCACCCGGGGAGTGGGCCAGCGCGACAAGGGGTGTTTCCCAGGAGCAGAGTTCCTTTCCATTGAATCGAAGTTCCGCCCTGACCAGGTCCCACGCTATCGGACTCCGGAGGGTTAAGTACCATTCAGCCCCATCGTAAACGTCCTCGTAGAGGGTGGCCCTGATGCCCAGTATATCAAGCTCCTCACGCAGGAACCTGGCGGCCTCAACAAGCTCCTTCGAACCCTGGATGCGATGGAACTGGCTTATCTCCGAGATGTAATGGAGAACCCTCGTGGAATCAAAAATCCTGGCTTCGTCCAGAAAGCGTCTCATGGATATCCCCGACGGATAGTTGGGTGGAGGGATATTTAAGCTGTTGCCCGTGAGGGATGAAAACTCAGAAACCCCGACGGAGCATCTTGGGCGGCCTCAGGTTCTTCAGCGTGTCCAGGAGATCGGGGGGGAGGTAAAGCTGCGTGGTTTCAAGGAACCTAACGAACTCCCCCTCTGTCGCCTCCGGAAAGGCCTCCACGACAGACATCTCAACGGGAGAAACCTTCGTGGTTCCCCGTCCGCTCAATGCGGGGGGTTCCTTACCGAGGCCTTTTCTAATATCCTCCTCCCTCTTCTTTGCTCCTTCCGCCTTTCCCCTCTGGTACGCATCCTGTACGAGCCCAAGGGCCCCAAGCTCCTCAGCAAGCGCGTACAGCTGCACCCTCTTCCGCCGGATCCACCCCGCCCACTCGCTGTGCCCCCCGTACCCCACGAAGTAGCCAAAGCGGTAGGCCTCCTCAACTAGACGTTTGAGCTCGGAAGGGTCCCCCATTCTCCCACCTCAAAACGGGGCCTCAGGATAGACCCTGAGCCCTTCATCGGTGAAGCGTATTCTCTTGAGGTTGCTGTCGTGAGGCACACCGTGCATCTTGAGAACCTGGAGGGCACGGATCATCTGGTAGTTCCTCATGAAGTGGTGGATCACGATGACCCCATCGGCCAGGTAGTACTCGTCCGTGTACGTCTCAGAGCTAAGCATCTCGGAGACAAGGATTGCGGTAACGTTCATCTTCTGCAGTTTCCTGACGAACCTGCCCATGGCTATACGTTTGTTCTCGGCATCGCGCGTCGAGTACTCAAGGGACGTGAAGGAGTCCACTACCACACGTTTGGCGTTCTCCGCCTCCACCACATGAAGTATTGAGCCGAACAGATCGTTCCACGTGAACTTATACTCGGATTCAAATATCGTCCTGCCGAGGTCGTGGAAGGTTATTCTCTTTGATTTGACGTAGTTCAAAAGCCCAAAGTTG
>JAMONK010000004.1 GCA_027065835.1 Thermococcus sp.
TGCTGGGGCTGGGTTGGGGATTCACTGAGAGTTTTATCGCCTCACTGATAGCCGCGGTCATCGTTTACCTGGCAATAGGCCGCTACATCAGGAGAGGCGTACAGGACATTGGTGCAAAGGAGAAGAAATACACCTTTGAACTCAGGGGCAAGCGTGGGAAAGTCGTGGACATTGGAAAGGAGCACTATCTGGTGGAGCTTGAAGGGGACAGATGGATAGCGCTGGTAGAGGGAAACGGGGAGCTGAGAATCGGCGACACGGTCGAGGTGATTGACGTCAACGGGGTAACGCTGATGGTGAAGAAGGTTCAGGGAGATTGAGGGGATAAGCCTCCTTCCACTTCCCCCCACAGATCCTCCAGCGTTTTTCCAAGCTTCGGCAACGCTCCGTTTCTGTAAACCATCTCCCCGTTCACAAACACCATCTCGACATCACTTCCCCTGGTGGAGTAAACGACGTGTGAGTAGAGGTTCTCCCCGGGAAGGAACTGCGGCTTTCTGCCGTTTACGAGGATGAGGTCTGCGAGATAGCCGGACCTTATGAGACCTGCCCTGATGCCCAGGGCCTTAGCCCCACCCATCGTTGCCCATGTGAAGGTTTTTCTAGCCCCTGAAGGGCCGGAAGGGCCAGCGGTGATACCCTGGACAAGGGAGGCGATGCGCATCTCCTGAAACATGTCCATGAGGCCGACTGGGTTGGGCGAGTCGTTTCCTAGTGCAACGTTGGCCCCCGCAGTCTCAAACTTCATAACCTGGGGGACCCTGGCCTCAAGCCGCACGTTGCTGACGGGGCAGTGCACGAGGGTTGCACCGCTCCTTCCAAATCTCCGTACGTCCCCGTCTTCAAGGTACACCCCGTGAACGCCCAACAGGCTTTTACCTAAGACTCCTGCCTTCTCCAGATACCGAACGGGTGTTGTTCCGTATCTGCGCTTGACCTCCAGAACTTCCTCACGGCTCTGAGCGAGATGAACATGAATGAGGACACTCCTCTCCCTGGCCAACTCGCCGAGTTCCTGCATGAGTTCCAGTGAGACGGTGTTGGTGGCATGGGGTGCCAGAGTAGGTTTAACGAGGGGGTTCTTTCCATTCCAACGCTTGAAAAAGCGGAAGCCCTCTTCAGGAGCCGCCATCGGAAAGTCCACCAGGTCCATAACCGTCTGCCCCACGAAGGCTCGAACGCCGAGCTTTTCAGCAACTTTTGCTATCTCCTCGGCAAAGAAGTAGTGGTCGTTTATCGTCGTTGAGCCGTTTGAGAGGACCTCGGCCATCCCCAGCAGCGCCCAGCGGTGGATCTCGCGGGGGGTCCACTCACACTCGGCCGGCCATATGATCTCGGAAAGCCACTGGGGCGTGGGGAGGTCTTCACCGATACCCCTGAACTTTGCCATCGCCACGTGGGTGTGGGAATTGATGAACCCAGGGAGAACTAGGTATCCCCTGCCCCCGTAGATTTCGTCGACATCGTAGTCTCCGAGCCTCTCCCTGGGGACGACGTCAACTATTGTGCCCCCTTCCCAGATGACCGCAACGTCAGTCTTAATCCCGGTGCAATCAACGGCGGTTCCGACCAGTGCCCTCATTTTCTCACCGGGTTAACTACGTACACGTTGATTTAAACCTCACTTCGCCTCCATCCTGGCCGCTATCCACGCCAGGAGCAGGATGAAGAGCACCCCTCCCAGGAAGGCCCCACCAAAGTAAAGTAGTTTGTCCTTCAGTGAGAGCCCCACCTTCTCCACCGTTGCGTTCGCTGGCACCGGGACCTTTACCACCTCCGTGACGACCTTGGGCTGGCAGGAGGTGTTGGATGTGGTGTTGTACACGGGGGTACCTCCCTGGGAGGACGGTTCTGAGTGGACCGGAGCCGCGGCAACCTTTACGACGGTTGAGTTCTGAGCCATGATCCCGTGGCCCCCGAGGACCGCCGTCAGTTTGTAATCACCCGCTTTCGTCGGTACGATGGTTATGTGGTACACCTTTGAAGACCGTGGACCGATCCAGCCCTCCGTCTGAAGCCATTTCCCGTACAGCGTGAAGTTCTTGGCCACGATCCCGAATCCCTGGGGAAGGGCCACGCTGAGGTTGAATGCTCCCCCAGAGCTTCCGGTGTTCATTACGGTGATGTTCAGTTCAAGCGGAGCACCAACGCGTCCGTTTTCCGATGAGAGCTGTAAGTGATAGGTAACGTTGAGGGGGGTAACGTGGATGATCTTGCTCTCGGACGTGAACTCTATCCCCTTCAGGCCATAGCAGGAAAGTTCATAGGGGGCGTGGGCGGTCACCACAACGTTGCCCAGCGTGAGGTTGCCCCCTTTGAGCGGAACTATCGTCACCGGAATCTCCGCGCTCTCACCCCTCTTCAGGACGGGTATGTACGGAAGACCCCTCAAATCAGCCCGAAAGGCCTTCGAGATGTTCAATGAGATCTCAACGTAGCGGAGGTCCGTCTTCCCGGTGTTCCTCAGAACAACCTCCCCGGTGACAGGACGGTACTGGGTGGCGTTCGGGGGGATTTGAAGGGAGACGTTCAGGAAAGCCACGTCCCTCACCGTTGGCACCCGCGATCCGTTCAGAAACGCGATCACGTGCGCCTCCTTCGTGCCGTCTCTCTCCCGAACTTCGGGTATTCCTATGAGGAGACCGCCGTAGTAAAGCCCATGTGAGACGTTCCCCACCGACACGAAGCCCGTCTTCAGGGGCATCCCGCAGGGATTGGAGATGGAGACGTAGGCGCTATCGTTGAGCACCGCCTCGATCCTGACGATGTACGGACCTACCCTCTCCGTTTTACCAACCGGAAGCCACCCATCAAACGAGGGCGCGACCGATGCGGTAACGTAAGCCCCCTTGAGCCTTATCCTGGCCCTCAGATACTCGGCACCGACGAGGTCCTTCACATCGATGATCAGGGTTCCGGTGTCCAGGGTCTTACCCGCTTCCACGTAGTACTCCCTACCCCCGACCTCAAGGTTTATGACCTCCACAAGGTTTCCGTTCTCCTTCGTGACGTTGTACCCCGTGAAGTTCACCGCCCACTCACCGACCCTGATGGGGTGACCCCTGCGGAGGTAACCATCGAACATTACCGGCATTGGAGTCGCCGACAGCTTCAGATGGCCGAAGGAAACGCTGCCCCCGGACGATTTCACCGTCTTCTCCGATGTCCCATTGGAAATACTCAGTACAGCCGTGCTCTCAGAGACGGAAACTAGTTTTACCGTGTAGTTCCCGAAGCTCACCCCCTGCCCCTGGAGGAGGTAGGGAAACCTGAAATCAACGAGTGCGTAGACAACGTTCCCGTCCATTACCACCTCACTGAGGTTGAGGCCGTAGCCGCTCCAGTTCAGCCCACCGCCGATCGGGAGAACCTCGCGAAGTTCCGTTCCGTTTTGGGCTATGAGGAGGAGGGCGGAACCGTCGGTTATCGAAACGTCCCGGAACCTCAGATGCAGATCACCCAGGGCAACCTGACCAGGGACGGGCATCCATCCCGAGAAGGAGGACGCCCCCGCCAGAGGAGAGAGGAGGAAGAGCAGTAGCAGGAGTACAAGCAATCTTCTCATACTATCACCCCCATGGAGTGCAGAAGTACCCCCAAAACGGAGGAGGAGAAAGTCATCATGCGCTCCATTATCACGCTTCCAATGTACTGGCCTATCGCCGAGAGCCACATCAGGACGACGAAGTAGTAGATCGAAACCCCCAGGTGCCCACCGTCGGCCAGTTTTATCGAGACGGCGGACATCGCCGAGTGAACGATGAGTATGGCGCCTATTATGTAGCTCGTTATCTCCAGTCCGCTCGCCGACGGGACGAAGATTATGTTCTTGAGGAAGTCCCCCTGGATAGGCATGTTGGAGAACAGCTTGTTCATGTAGAGAGCTACCTCGAAGGCCGCCGCCACCGAGAAGGCAAAAGCCCCGGTGATGCCGTAGATAACGCCCCTGAAGCTGGCGACGTTCTGGGCCCTCTTGCGCCTCAGCCTTATCAGTCTCTCAAAGTTCCTGGAGATGACCATCCCCACGTACTCGGGATCGGCACCCAGGTTGATGCTCTTCTTGAATATATCTGAGAATATCCCGACCAGCCAGCTGCCCGTATCCGCCGCGAAGTGCTTCCAGGACTTGTCGTTGTCTATCCTTATGGAGACCCTGCGGTAGAGGTTCTGGATGTCCCGGGTCAGAACTCCGAAATCGTGGGAGCTGAGGTACTTGAGAACCAGGTGCAGTGAGGCACCGCTGGCGGCGAGGGAGGAACTGAGGCTCCTCATGAACGCGGGAAAGTTCTCATCCTTCACAAGGATGTTCTTCTCCTCGCTCTCCAGCACTTTACCTACGTACCCCAGGGGCGACACCACCACGGCCGCCTGAACCAGGAACGGTACATTGAACCGCGGGTGGATGACCAGGTAATCGATGAACGCCATTGCAAAGACTCCCACCACGGATATAACCAGGGCGCGCATTATGCGTTTTCTGCGCTCGTTGGTCATCGCGTAAGCCGACCATATGGCGTCCTCGGGCATCCTGTA
>JAMONK010000005.1 GCA_027065835.1 Thermococcus sp.
CGAGATCGAACCCGAGGAGCCGGAGTTAGCGGTTCAGGGCAGGGGCGACAAGTTCGTCGAGTTCGAGGACGCCGTCAGGGAGCTCATGGTCGGCTTCGGCCTTCAGGAGGTCATGACCTTCAACCTGACCAACAGAGAGGCCCAGTACGAGAAGATGAACCTCCCCTGCGGGGAGCACCCCGAAGACTGCCAGGGCTACTCCAACAACCCGCCGGCCGAGCTCGTTGAGATAGAGAACCCGATAAGCCCGAAGTGGTCGGCCTTGCGGAACTGGCTCCTCCCCAGTTTACTCGACTTCCTGAGCCAGAACACCCACGAGGAGTACCCGCAGAGGCTCTTCGAGGTCGGGAAGGCGACGCTCATCGACGAGGGCAGGGAAACGAAGACGGTGGGCGAGAGCAAGCTTGCCGTCGTCCTCGCCCAGCCGAGGGTAACCTTCACCGATGCAAAGGAAATCCTTGATAGCGTGATGAGACACCTCGGCTTCCACTACGAGCTTGAAGAGATGGAACACCCAAGCTTCATCCCCGGCAGAGTGGGCAGGATAATCGTGAACGGAACGCCAATCGGCGTCATCGGCGAGGTGCACCCAGAGGTCTTAGAAAAATGGGGAATTGAGATGCCCGTTGCAGTATTTGAACTTTTCCTCAGGCCCCTTTACAGGGAGCCTTACCTTTGACTTCTCTTTTTTAATCCCTTCTGAAGCAATGCGCACATTATCTCAAAGTTCATAACGCTCGTCAGTATCTCCGTGTCAACTATCTCCGTCATAACACCCACCAATCAGGGATGGAAAGCGCTATTTATCAATCTTTCCGAAGGATTGTTGAATTGCATCCAAAATCCTGCTTTATATTTGTAAAATAACCCGTCGTTCCGTCGGGAAAAGACATTTATATCCTCCACCGGATTCATCCACCATGAGGTTCGCTCTCAGAATAGCCTACGACGGGACCGCATTCTACGGATTCCAGCGCCAGCCAGACGTGAGGACGGTTGAAGGAGAACTGCTCCGGGTCCTCACGAAGCTGGGTATCATTGACGATGCGGAGGGCTCGAACTTTAAAGGGGCCTCAAGGACGGACAGGGGTGTCTCCGCGTTCTTCAACGTCATCGCCTTCAACGCCCAGGATAGACCAGACCTGGTAAGGACGGAGGTTCTGAATCATCATCTGAGGGATGTCTGGGTTCTTGGTATAGCTGAGGTTCCAGAGGACTTCCATCCGCGCTTCCAGGTGAGGTCCAAGACATACCGCTACTACCTCGTGGACGAGGGCTTTGATCGGGAGAAAATGGAAGAATGTGCCAGAGTATTCATCGGGAAGCACGACTTCTCGGCATTTGCGAGGCTTGAACCGGGAAAAGAGCCCACACGGGAGATAACCGGGGTCAGACTGACGGGGAGAACCGGCTACTACATCATCGAGATTGAGGGAAAGAGCTTCCTCTGGGAGATGGCGAGAAGAATGGTGAACGCGATCCGCTTCTGCGGGCTTGGGCTTATGGAGCCCGTGGAGGTAGAAAGGAGGCTCAAAGGCCAGTACACCGAAAAGGTCCCGCCCGCACCCCCCGATGGACTCGTTCTATGGCACATGAGGTACCCGGGTCTGGAGTTCCAAGCGGACGAGAGGGGCCTCAAAAAGGCGAAACGCGACCTGTTCGATCGCTACTCAAGGGCGCTTACTAGAGCGGCGCTTCTTGGAGACGTCCTTCTCAAGTTTTGAATCCATCTCTCGATCGTAGTATTTGCCGTAGTACTGTTTTAAGGCCTTCTGACGCTCGATGAAGTGTGTGAAGAGCAGCGGGTCGTCATCCTGGACGTCAACTATAACCGCCTTCATGCCCTTCTTCGGTCTTAGGGCACGGCCTATGGTCTGTATCGTCATTATATCGCTCTTTCCGCCGCCGGCAAGAATTATCGCGGAAATCTCAGGGATGTCAACGCCCTCCTTCAGGAGTGTGGATATCAGGACCGGGATTTTTCCATCTTTAAACTCCTCAAGAACCTCCCACCTGTCCGGGCTCTGAGAGCTCAAGAACTCCGCCCGTACACCCTCCGCCTCCAGCATCTCCTTGAGCGTCTTTCCGTGCTCTATCCGCTTCACATCTATGAGAACACGATGTCCAGCCTTCGCAAGCTCCACAGCCTTCCTCACTATGACACGGTTCCTGTCCATGTTGTTCATTATCACCTCTTCGTAGAGCTCCTTATAGCGTTCGCTGAACGAGGGCATCTTGGACTCGTAGGTCAATATCTCAAAGCGGGGCTTTGCAAGGAACCTCTCCTTTATCAGGTCGTCGGCCCTGACCTCAAACAGCGTGGGGCCAACGACGGCCTCTATCTTTATCTCCTCCCCTCTAACACGCCTCCAAGGTGTTGCTGAGAGACCAAAGCGATAAACCTGGGGAAGCTTCAGCCCAAGCTGGTAGAACTTCTCGGCGGCCGAAGTCCTGTGACACTCATCGAACATGAGGACCGCATACTCGTTCTGAAGCTTTTCAGGGCCCCTTGAGAGGAGGGTCTGGATCATGGCTATCGTAACCCCCCGTTCGTCCCACTTGTTGTCCCCCACTATTCCCGCCTCTATCCCAAGAACCTCCTTCACCTTATCCGCCCATTGGTACAGCAGTTCCTTCGTGTGGACGACGATGAGGGCGGAGAGATCAAGTTCATGGATCATCCTGAGGCCAACGACGGTCTTCCCGCTCCCAACGGGCAGGGACAGCACCCCCACCTTTTCCCGGAGGGCTTTTTTAACGGCCCGCTCCTGATATCGCCTCATGGCGTATCCCTCGTTCCAGCTGGAGTTTATTTTGAAGCCCCTCACCCGTCTCTCGTCCTTGATACGAACCCGGTAGCCCTTGCTGTTTAGGTATTTTTTGACCCTGGGGAGGAGGCCGACTGGAAAACTACGTTCATAGGGATCGTAAAGGCTTTCGGACTTCTCCCATCTACCAAAGTCCCTTCTGTACGTCAAAAGGTCGTATATCTTAAAATATATCTGGGGGTCCGCTTTCTCGATGTAAACCAGGGCAGAGCCGTCTGGGATACGGAAGGTCACCATGGACATGGCAATCAACTGGGGGTTCTGGAAAAAGGCTTTATAGACCTTTTGGAACATTAACCAAAGGTGAGGGAAATGATACGGGAGATACTCAAGAATTTCGGTGACGTGGTCACGGTCAGTGAACCCACGAAAAAGGAGCTCGGGGTGACCCGATATCTTCTGAGACACAGAACCCGGCCGGTACTCTTCGAGGACGTTGATGGGTGGCAGGTTGCCGGTAACATATGGAGCACGCGCGAGAGGATAGCGGGATATCTAGGCATCGAAAAGGAGGGGTTGACAGCCTTTATCGCCGACGCCATGGAGAACCCGTCCCCATACAGAACCGTGGAAAGAGCTCCGTTTCTCAAAAACTCCACAACGGACTTCTCGCTTAGGGAACTGCCGGTGCCAAAGTACTACCCCCGGGACGGCGGTCAATACTTCACCTCGGCGATGGTCATAGCCAAGGATGAGAGCGGCTTCGTTAACACCTCATTCCACAGGATGATGGTGTGCGACGAGAGGACGGCCGCGATACGGCTCGTTCCGAGGCATCTCTACTCCATGTGGAAGGACAAAGCCGAGCACGGGGAAGAGCTGGACGTTAGAATCGTCGTCGGGAACCCGATTCATCTGCTTTTGGCGGGGGCGACGAGCGTGGCTTATGGGATCAGCGAGCTGGAGATAGCGTCCAGGATGAGCGAGCTGGCCTTCGGCAGACCCCTTGAGGTCGTCGAACTGGGTGGAATCCCCGTTCCGGTGGAGAGCGAGTTCGTCTTCGAGGCGAAGATAACGCCGGAGCTTGTCGATGAGGGCCCCTTCGTGGACATAACCGGAACCTACGACTACGTGAGGAAGCAGCCGCTGGTCGTCTTCGAGAGGCTCTACCACGTGGACGAGCCGGTCTTCCACGCCCTCCTCCCCGGCGGCTACGAGCACTTCATGCTGATGGGCCTTCCAAAGGAGCCCCAGATATACGCGAGCGTCAAGCGCGTCGTCCCGAAGGTCCACGGGGTAAGGCTGACCGAGGGCGGAGCTATGTGGCTCCACGCGGTTGTGAGCATAACCAAACAGCACGAGGGGGACGGGAAAAACGCGATACTGGCGGCCTTTACGGGACATCCAAGCCTCAAGCACGTGGTGGTTGTGGATGAAGACGTGGATATCTACGACGACAGGGAGGTGGAGTGGGCGATAGCCACCCGCTTCCAAGCGGATAAAGACCTTGTGATAGTCCCAAACGCCCGCGGTAGCTCCCTCGATCCCTCGGCCAAGAAGAGCCTCACGGCCAAGTGGGGCGTGGACGCCACCAAGCCACTTGAAAGAAAAGAGGAGTTTGAGAGGGCAAAGCTTCAATGACCGTGCCCTTCATCCTCTTCGTTCACCATCTTAAGGAAGATTTCCTCAAGGCTTGGAACCCTGACCATAAGCTGGAGAATCTTCGCCCCCTGCCCCCATACGAGGTCGTTGACCTGCTC
>JAMONK010000006.1 GCA_027065835.1 Thermococcus sp.
TGCTTCTGTAACTTTTGGCAGGTAAAAAAAGTTAAATAAAAACGGGTTCATCCAACGCCGGCGTAGCTCCATACGGTGTAACCGTAATATCCGTTCGATGGATCGTACGGTGGTGCGGTCAGCTCGACCCATCCGTCGTACTGGACGTTCCTGTCAACCCATCCTCCCAGGTTTCCTGTGTACTCGTGGATCGTGGCTCCCGCGAACTTTGAACCGAGGTTCACCCAGTGGTTGGCCCAGTCGCTTCCGAGGTTTATGTAGGTGATGAGGCCAGGTTTGTCCCCGTACCCGGTTCTCTCGAATATCAGCTCATCGTTGTCGTAGTACAGAATCTTCGTGCTTCCACCGGCGAGGTGGTTGTGTATCCAGATGAGGTTGATGAGCTTGTCCTTGTTGAGCCACTCCTCGAAGTCGCGGTAGAATATGACAGGTTGTCCCTCGTAGGTCAGGATGAAGGCGTAGGCAGGGTACTTGTTCCATATTATATTGGTGTCGTGGTTGGCGACGAAGGTTACGGCTTTGAAGGGATCGCGGGAGACGACGGTTCCGCCGTTCTGAATGGCATCGACCAGAGCGGGTATGTCGTTGTTGTCGAAGGCCTCGTGCATCTTGTAGTAGAGCGGGAAGTCGAAGACTTTTGCCCCGCTCGCGTAGGCCCAGTTGAGGAGTGCATCGACGTTGGTGTCCCAGTACTCGCCGACGGCCCAGCCGCCCCACCGGTTGAGCCAGTCCTTGACTACCCACGCCCCGTAACCCTTGACGTAGTCGAAGCGCCAGGCGTCAACCCCTATGCTCCTCAGTAAAGCCGCGTAGCTCTCGTTGCTCGCCCACAGCCAGTACTGGTTGAATGGAACCAGGTGGTCTATGTCCGGGAAACCTCCGAAGGTTCCCTCATCCGAGGTGCTGTAGTTGTCGGGGTGGAAATCCATGTAGTGGGCCTTGTACTTACCCGAGGCAACCTTTGAGAAGTCCGTCCAGGTGTAGCTGTTTGTGTAGGGGTTCCATTCACTGTCGCCGCCCGAGCGGTGGTTTATGACTATATCCGCTATTACCTTTATTCCGTAGGCGTGGGCGGTGTTTATCATGTCTACGAGCTCCTGCTTCGAGCCGAAGCGGGTCTCAACGGTTCCTTTCTGGTAGTACTGTCCCAGGTCAAAGAAGTCGTAGGGGTCGTATCCCATGGAGTAGCCACCGCTCGCCCCTTTCTCCGCAGGGGGGATCCATATCGCTGATATCCCGTCGTTGGCCCACTCAGGTATCTTTTCCTTTATGGTGTTCCACCAGACTCCACCGCCGGGGACGTCCCAGTAAAACGCCTGCATTATCACTCCCCCGTTCTCAAGGCTCTGGGCCCCAACGGGGACGGCGGAAACGCTGGTTAAAACCACCAGAACAAGCAACAGAACAAACACTTTCCTCCTCATCTCAACCACCGTATGCACTCAACGGGCCATCTGCCCAAAATATATCACTCACGGTGAAATATTTAAGCTTTGTCATTAATGTTCATTGGAGAATATGAAAGAACATCCGTCTACGGACCAAAAACGGAACGTTCAGTTTCAAAAACGGGTGTAATCTCATATTTCTATCAGTTCCCTGGTTCTTCGGGCCCGTTCACAGAGTTTGCAGCTCTGCATGAACACCAGCATGTTGAGGAGATGGAATAGTTCTATCTCGGTGAGTTCAACGTCCGCCTGGGAGATCCGTTTGAGAACGGGCTGCGAGTCGAGTTCTATTTCGTTGAGGACTTCTTTGGCGACCTTCACGAGCTCGGCCCTGTTGCTTATCCTGAACCCCGCTTTTTCGAGTATCATGACGAGCTTCTCCGCCTCAACCTGCAGGTATGCCTCTCGGAACTTCTCCACGCTCTCGTCGGGCTCTGCCTTTATCAGGAACATCCTCGCGGTTCTTGCGTAAACCTTCTCGTTCCTCTGGTTGTCGAACTCCTCGATGAGTCCCGCGTTTTCGAGTGCTTTAACGTGCCGGTATATCGTTGTTCTCTCTTTTCCAAGGGCGTGGCTGAGCTCGTTGACCGTCATGGGGTGCTCCCTCAGAAGCTTTAATATCCCAAAGCGGGTTTCCTCGGAGAGCACCTTAACTACCTGGGGGTCGGTTATGATGAGAACCTCTCTCACGGTTACTCCTCCAGCTTGTCCTGGGGAGTTTCGCCCTCTTCGACGATCTTCTTCCCGGCGGCCACCATGTCTATGCTGTGAACAACGCCACCGAATTCCTCTATGGTCCGGACTATCTCGTCGTAGTCAAGGTCATCGCCGACCATCGTTATCTTGATGTTCTCGGTTTCCTTGTCGATCTCAACGAGGGTTATGTTGACGCCCTCCACCCCTTCAAGTTCGCTGAGCCCAAGCGCCAGCTCCGTAACGATCGGCTGGTGCGGTTTAAGAACGTCCAAAACCAACAACCTTATGCCTCTGGCCATATCCCATCGCTTCCACTTTAAACCTCACTTTTTAAGGGTTTTGCCGAGTTCCTCCATAAGCTTCCTGAATTCCTCATCCCTCGCCATGCGGGCCATTGAGAGCCATTCTATGGCGTGTATTATGTCCTCGTCCGAGGCATCCTTGAGTTTTTCCTCGTTTTCCTCTATCTCCTTGCTTATCTGGGTCTTGTACTCGTGTTCCTTCTTCAGGAGCCGGTCCATGATGTCCAGGAGCTTCTCATCGTCAAACTCATACCCGAGGGCTTTGAATATCTCGAGCTTGGTTTTGAGCCTTGAGCGGGCGAAGTAGCGGAGCTCCTCGTCGCCGAGATATAGGTTTATGTAGAACGCGTCCGCGGTCCTTCCGTAGTATTTCTCGATGAGATTGCCCTTCATCTCGGTTCTCTTGACCTCTACGAGGCCGGCCTCTTTGAGCTTCTCTATGTGGTGGTATATCGTCTGGGGGGTCTTACCAAGTATCTCACTCAGCTGCGAAATCGTCATTTCCTTGCTGCGAAGCAGGCTGAGTATCTGCCTCCTCGTGCTCTCAAGCATCAATTTTATGACTTCCGGATCGGTAACGACCTTAACCTTCGACATCTTCCTCACCCAATTTAAACGTTCCTATCCTCCTTTTAACGTTCCACAATATAACTCTTTCCCTCGCAACGTTTATATACGTAAACTTCGTATTTCCGGCACTGGATAAAATATCCATCTTCCGGTGCACGTCCATGTGCGGGAAGATTTAAATACGGACTCCCGAAAAACCTTCGGAGGTGAACAAGGTGGAGGCTCCAAAGCTTGATTTCCTGTTTTATCCAAAGAGCGTCGCTGTCATTGGGGCGTCAAACGTCCCCGGAAAGATAGGAAATGCCATAATGCGGTCCGTAACCCTCAGATTTGAGGGGGAGGTTTATCCAGTCAACGTTAAGGGCGGCGAGATAGAGATCCACGGAAAGAGGTTTCAGGTTTACCGGAGCGTTCAGGAGGTGCCCGGTGAGATCGACGTTGCGGTCATAGCGGTCCCGGCCAGGTTCGTACCTGACGTCATAGACGATTGTGGTAGAAAGGGTGTCAAGGCGGCGGTCGTAATCTCGGCGGGCTTTAAAGAGGCCGGAAGGGCCGAGCTTGAGGAGGAGCTTGTTAAGCGCGCCAGGAAGTGGGGGATAAGGCTCGTCGGTCCGAACTGTCTCGGCGTCACCAACCTTGAGAACGGCTTCGACTGCAACTTCAACCCGCCGGAGAGGCAGGCCAGACCGCCCTTCGGAAAGGTCGCCTTCATGAGCCAGAGCGGTGCCTTCGGAGCGGCAATCCTCGACTGGGCCGCGAGTCACAAGATAGGCATGAGCAAGTTCATCAGCCTCGGCAACATGGCCGACCTGGACGAGAGCGATTTCATGGCGTACCTCGGTGAGGACGAGAAGACGGGCGTCATAACCGGCTACATCGAGGGCGTCAAGGACGGCAGGAAGTTCTTCAACACGGCAAAGGAGGTCACCCTTAAGAAGCCCGTTGTGGTGCTCAAGAGTGGGAGGACCGAAGCTGGGGCAAAGGCAGCGGCAAGCCATACGGGTTCACTCGCCGGTTCCTTCAAAATATACGAGGCCGCCTTTGAGCAGACCGGCGTTCTCTCCGCCAAGAGCATGCGCCAGCTCTTCAACTACGCCAAAGCTTTGGCGATGCAGAAGCCTGCGAAAGGGAACCGTGTGGCGATAGTCACCAACGGCGGCGGAGCTGGCGTCATGATGAGCGACGGCCTGCTCGAGAAGGGAATGAAGCTCGCCGAGCTGAGCGAGGAGACCAACGAGCGCTTTAAGAAGGACATTGAGGAAGGGAAGCTTCCACGCCACATGAGCTACAGGAACCCGATAGACGTAATCGGCGATGCCCCCTCGAGCCGCTACGAGGTTGCGATGCGCTACGCACTCGAAGACCCGAACGTTGACGTCCTCGTCGTCATAGCGCTCTTCCAGAGCCCGGCCCTCGACGAGGGAATCGTTGAGGCCATGGAGAGAATGGAGGCCTACGGCAAGCCGATAGTCTTTGTTGCCCCGGGCGGAGCTTACCCGCACAAG
>JAMONK010000007.1 GCA_027065835.1 Thermococcus sp.
TAGCTGCGGGCCTCGGAACCGCCCCGCTCAGGAGCGTCTTCCTCTACGCCATGGACAACCGCTGGAAGTACGGCAACATAACCTTCATCAACACGGCCCGCTACGGAAAGGACCTCCTGTTCTACAAGGAGCTTGAGGCCATGAAGGACCTCGCCGAGGCCGAGAACGTTAGGATAATCCAGAGCGTCACCCGTGACCCCGACTGGCCCGGTCCACATGGGAGACCCCAAAACTTCATAGTCGAGGCCAACACCAACCCGAAGAAAACGGCGGTGGCGATCTGCGGCCCGCCGAGGATGTACAAGTCCGTCTTCGAGTCGCTCATCAACTACGGTTACCGCCCGGATAATATATTCGTCACGCTGGAGAGGAAGATGAAGTGCGGAATAGGCAAGTGCGGCCACTGCAACGTCGGAACGAGCACGAGCTGGAAGTACATCTGTAAGGACGGTCCGGTCTTCACGTACTTCGACATAGTATCAACGCCTGGCTTACTGGACTGAGGTGGTGGAGATGGAAGGAAAGGTCAGAATTGGGTTTTACGCTCTCACATCATGCTACGGCTGTCAGCTCCAGATGGCGATGATGGACGAGCTCCTTCAGCTGCTTCCGCACGCTGAAATCGTCTGCTGGTTCATGGTCGAGAGGGACAGCTACGAGGACGAGCCGGTGGACATAGCCTTCATCGAGGGAAGCGTCTCCACCGAGGAGGAAGTCGAGCTCGTCAAGAAGATACGCGAGAACGCGAAAATCGTTGTGGCCGTCGGCTCCTGTGCAGTCCACGGCGGTGTGCAGAGCTGGGAGAAGGACAAGAGCCTTGAGGAGCTCTGGAAGACCGTCTACGGCGACGGAAAGGTCAAGTTTGAGCCGAAGATGGCTGAACCGGTGGAGAACTACATCAAGGTTGACTACCGCATCTACGGCTGCCCGCCGGAGAAGAAGGACTTCCTCTACGCCCTCGGCACCTTCCTCGTCGGTTCGTGGCCGGAGGACATAGACTACCCCGTCTGTGTCGAGTGCAGGCTGAAGGGGTACCCCTGTGTGCTCATAGAGAAAGGCGAGCCGTGCCTTGGCCCCATAACGAGAGCCGGCTGTGACGCCCGCTGTCCGGGCTTCGGAGTGGCGTGCATTGGCTGCAGAGGAGCGATAGGCTACGACGTTGCCTGGTTCGATTCCCTGGCCAAGACGTTCAGGGAGAAGGGACTCACAAAGGAGGAGATACTCCAGCGCATGAAGATATTCAACGCCCACAACCCGAAGCTCGAGGAGATGGTTGAGAAGATATTCCAGGAGGTGAAAGAATGAAGAACCTCTACCTTCCCATCACCGTTGACCACATAGCGCGCGTTGAGGGCAAGGGCGGCGTCGAGATAGTCGTCGGAGACGAGGGCGTCAAGGAGGTCAGGCTCAACATCATAGAGGGCCCGAGGTTCTTCGAGGCCATAACGGTAGGCAAGAAACTCGACGAGGCCCTGGCAGTTTACCCGAGGATATGCTCCTTCTGTTCGGCCGCTCACAAGCTCACCGCGGTTGAAGCCGCTGAGAAGGCGATTGGCTTTGAACCCCGCGAGGAGATTCAGGCCCTCAGGGAGGTCCTCTACATCGGCGACATGATAGAGAGCCACGCGCTCCACCTGTACCTCTTGGTTTTGCCGGACTACCTCGGCTACTCCAACCCGCTCAAGATGGTGAACGAGTACAAAAAGGAGATAGGCATCGCCCTCGACCTCAAGAACCTCGGAAGCTGGATGATGGACGAGCTTGGAAGCAGAGCAATACACCAGGAGAACGTGGTCCTCGGAGGCTTCGGCAAGCTGCCCGACAAGGCCACCCTTGAGACCATGAAGAAGCGCCTCAGCGAAGCACTCCCGAAGGCCGAGTACACCTTCGAGCTCTTCACCAAGCTGGAGCAGTACGAGGAGGTTGAGGGGCCGATAATCCACATGGCCGTGAAGCCGAGGGGAGACATCTACGGAATCTACGGCGATGCCATAAGCGTCAGCGACGGCTTTGAGTTCCCGAGCGAGGACTACAAGAAGCACATGGTCGAGCGCGTTGTGGAGCACAGCTTCGCCAAGCACAGCTTCTACAACGGGGAGAAGCCCTTCATGACCGGAGCCATATCCCGTGTCGTCAACCATGCAGACAAGCTCTACGGAAGGGCGAAGGAGCTCTACGAGAGCCACAAGGACCTGCTCAGGCCGACCAACCCCTTCGCCAACAACCTGGCCCAGGCCCTTGAGCTGGTCTACTTCACCGAGAGGGCGATTGACCTCATAGACGAGGCCCTGGCGAAGTGGCCGATAAGGCCGAGGGACGAGGTCGAGATAAAGGACGGCTTCGGCGTCTCAACGACGGAGGCACCGCGCGGAATCCTCGTCTACGCCCTCGAAGTCAAGGGCGGAAGGGTAGCCTACGCGGACATCATAACTCCAACGGCATTCAACCTCGCCATGATGGAAGTCCACGTGAGAATGATGGCCGAGAAGCACTACAACGACGACCCGGAGAGGCTCAAGTATCTCACCGAGATGGTCGTTCGCGCCTACGATCCGTGCATCTCCTGTTCGGTGCACGTGGCGAGGCTTTAACCGTGGGGCTAAATGGATAGGAAAAGGGCTTCAGCCCTCTCCATTTATCCTATCATAGGGGAAGTACACCTTCCCAAGAAATGCCATGTGCCCGTTGTGTTCAATGTACACCTCGGCCACAGGGTACTCAACGATGGTTGTCACGCCGTTCTCCTTGTACCTGTTCGTTGGCGGCAGGATGTACGTCCAGTTGCCCAGGTACCTCTCCGAAGGGATGTTCACGAAGTTCAGTGAACTCTTCACGGGAAGCACCACAATTCTGTACTCTTCCCCGAACGCTTCAAAGGTGCCGGAACCAAAGGTGATGATCTCCACCCGGTAGTTTCCGTCGTTTAGTTTTTTGACATCAAACGAGAGACTCAGCCCAACGCTACGGTTCGGCGTTCCTCTGTACCTCACGTCAACGGAGACGTAATAGCCATCTTTCATCCGCGCGTTGAGCGGGGTGTACTTTTCACCGGGCTGCTGCCACTCCGAGAACATGTAAGGCGGGATCAAATACACGTTCTTCCCCAGCGGGAAAGCGCTCAGGTTTACAACATCGTTCTCCGTTTCGAGGAGAATGGCCGTGAACCCTTTGTTCATGTTTATGGTCCCTTGGCCGTCGAGTATGAACTGGGATGTGATGTTCACCCTGACGGCGGTCCAGTTCTTCACCACCGTGGTGTTCCCCTCGGTTTGCAAACTCAGAGAAAATCCCCTCTGGGGGCTGTTCCCCTTTACGTTCACAACGCACCCGCTGCCGAGAACTACGAGTGCGAGGAGTCCAGCGAGGATAATACTTCCGGTTCCAGGCTTCATCCGGCATCCCCCCTACGTGAAATGATGAGTATTTTAACACACGATTTAGTTACAAGAAGACATATTTAAGACTTTTGCAAACAGATTATAAACCTGAACACGGAGGAGGCACGGTGAGAACGCATGAAAGCGCTGGTTCTGGCACTCGGCAACGAGCTGATGAGGGACGATGGGGTCGGTCTCAAAGTTGGAAGGAGGCTCATTGAGAGGGGCTGCAACGTCTTTGAAGTCGGCACCGACATCTTCAGTCTCTCGACCCACTACCACGGCGAGGAGAGGCTGATAATCATAGACGCCATTCTGAGCGAGGAGTTTCCACCGGGGGAAATAGTACATCTGCAGGGAGAAGAGGTCTTTGAGAAGCTCAAGGGGGAGATAAGGAGCGCTCACTTCATGGGGGCCATCGACGGCCTCAAGCTGCTCATGGCACTCGATGAAAGACTTGCGAAGGCAGATATCCACTTCATCGGTGTTGTTGCCAAGGAGATAGACCTCGGTATGGACCTGAGTGATGAGGTTGAGAGGGCCGTTCCAGGGGTGGTTGAGCTCGTTGAAAGATTGTGTGGGATAAACACCGATCAGAAAGACATGTAACGATCGATAAGGTTTCTCACGGAGGGACACTTTTGCCCGGTTTCCTGGCAAGTATCAAGCGCACAACCCCGCGATGATATGTCTCCTCCCGCTCAACCTCAAAGAAGCGTCTCACGAGGACGTGAGTTTCCCTCAAAGTGCTGTCGTCGATCAGGAACTTCAGGAAGAGGTTCAGGGGTAGGAGGAATAGGAGGTTGATGGTGGTGCTATCACTTTTTGTGTGTTCGAGGAAAATAGCCCGACCTCCGGGCTTTAAAACCCTGTGGAGCTCTTTCATAGCCCTCTCCGGGTGGGGAACGGTGCAGAAGGTGAAAGAAGAGACAACGGTCTCAAAATACGCGTCTGGAAACGGGAGGTTCTCGGCTTCCGCGAGGTAGAACTTTACGTCAATCTCAAGCTCCCTGGCCCTTCTTTTGGCGACTTCGAGCATCTCCTCACTACCGTCGACGGCATGAAGCTCTACACCTGGAGGATAGTGCGGAAGGGTCTTACCCGTTCCAACGCCCACCTCAAGGGTTCTGCCCCTGGCGAAT
>JAMONK010000008.1 GCA_027065835.1 Thermococcus sp.
CATGAGGGCATGGAGGTGGAGATGGTAACAAGAAAACTCCGCGAGTTCGACGAGGACGGGATAATCCTCTACGGGTACAAGTTCAGGCCCGTTTTGAAGTGAATCCTTTCTTCATTTATCATCTTCCATTTACAACTCAGAAGTAGCTCAAAGATAGAAACGCGAACCAGGTAAGGATACGCCCTTCTCAGGCCTTTTCGATCTTCATCCGATCGCCGCTCTCGAACTCCAGCTCTAGGAGACCCTTTTTCATTCTGACCCTGATGCCATCAACGACGGCCTCTATCCTACCGTTCTCCGCCCTAACACCGAGCATCCCTGCTATTTCATCCACGCTCTTCAGAGAGCCGTTCATGGTGGTCTCCAGGACTTCTCCTTCGCTCTCAATGCTAACCCTGAGCTTCCCCTTACCGTCACGTATGAAACTCTCCTCTTTCAGTTCCTTCACCTTCTCTGGCTGAGGTGGGTGTACACACGGCATCCTTTCCACCGATTCAATCTTCGCCCAAGGGTTTATCAGGTTTTGCATGGAGGTCCCTGACCATCCTTACCCATATCCCGCTCTGCCCCACCCTCCTGAAGCCGTAGCTTTCGTAGAACTCGATGGCACCCCTGTTTTTCTCACCGACCCACAGTTCAACACGATCCGTGTAGCGGGACAGGTAGTCCAGGCCTTTCTCCATCAGGATGCGTCCGATACCGTGGCCCTGGAATCCCCTGTCGACGACGAACTCATGGATCGCACCAACTATCCTGCCCTCGTACTTGCTGTACCAGTCCCGATCACATACTATAAAGCCCGCGAGCTCTCCGTTCACCCTGGCCACAAAAAAGCCATCCCTGGCCTTACTCCAGCACCAGCGGAGGTAGCGTTTGGCGTAGCCCTCGCCCTCCCCACCGTACTCACGGAGTCCCTCGTACCCCCTCATGTAGATCCCGACGAGTTCCTCCAAGGTTTCCGCGTTGAGCCTATCAAGCCTCTCAACTTCTACCGCGCCCATCAGAGGTAGTACGGCGACGGGTTTATAAAAGATAGCTCCGAGCCTTAGATGGAGCAAGAAGGTGATTGGGATGGGGAAGGCGAAGCCCAAGTTATGTGAAATCTGCGGTGCACCGATAAGGGGACCTGGACATAAGATAAGGATCGAGGGGGCCGAACTTCTGGTGTGCGACCGGTGCTACGAGAGGTACAGTCATAAAAAGCCCGGGACGTTCAGCACCATGCCCACCGGCAGACGGCCGGTCAGGAGAGCTTACACCCCGTCGAGGCCGAAGCCCAAGACCACTGGAAGACCCAGAACCGAGCGCCCGCTCTACCAAGAGGAGATAGTGGAGGACTTCGCTGACCGGGTCTACCACGCGATTCAGAAAACCGGCAAAAGTTACGAGGAGCTCTCCCACGAGATCGGCCTCTCAATGAACGACCTGAGGGCGATCGCCCACGGCTACCGCGAGCCCACCATAAAAGAGGCAAAAAAGCTTGAGAGGTACTTCAAGATAACGCTGATCGAGCGCACGGGCCAGGAAATACGGGAGAAAGCCACGGTTCCAAAGGACTACGAACCAACCCTCGGGGACGTAGCGAACATCAAGATCAAGAAGCGGAAGAAGAAGTAACGAACACCGACCAGTGCCCTTCTGAGCCCACGTACTCGTGTTTTTCTTTAGCCCTCAGTCTTCGCCCTCTTTGGAGGGTGGAACCCTTTAAGTTTCTCAAAGGTTCTCCAGAGGCGCATCAACTCCTCCCAGGCATCGGTATCGGGGGGGATCACCAGCACGTGCGCCGGTGGATGGATGTCGGTCAGCCGTCCTATGGCCTTCGCGGGGGGAAGGTCCACCTGGGCAACTACGTGCGCGTTGAACTTTCTCCTCGGCTTCTCACCGCTCACGCTCTCAAACGCCCAGTCGGAGAGGGCGGGGGGTACTATCCTTGGGTCGCCCCGGATCCTCATCCCTCCGTAGCGAACGAGATCGGCCAGTGCGATGCTGGCCTTGTGAAAATCGTCAGTTCTAACCAGGATAACCGTGTTTCTCATCGAACGTCACCGTGGCCTCTTGAATGAAGCCCTTTTAAGGGTTCCCCAGTGAAAGCCCTCACGTACCTAAACCTTTAAAAACTCATCCGGCCTCATTTATAAAGGGTTTTTAAACCCACCATGTGGAGGTGTAAGCCTTGGTTGATATGGGCAATGTAAAGCTCAGAATTGAGAACATAGTCGCTTCTGTTGATCTGTTTACACAGCTGAACCTTGAGAAGGTTATAGAGATATGCCCCAACTCCAAGTACAACCCGGAGGAGTTCCCCGGAATTATATGCCGCTTCGAGGAGCCAAAGGTCGCCCTTCTGGTGTTCAGCTCTGGAAAACTCGTCGTCACTGGGGCCAAAAGCGTTGACGACATCGAGAGGACCGTGAACAAGCTGATTCAGATGCTCAAGAAGATAGGGGCGAAGTTCGGCCGCGCACCCCAGATAGACATCCAAAACATGGTCTTCAGCGGCGATATCGGTATGGAGTTCAACCTTGATGCCGTCGCTTTGAGCCTGCCCAACTGTGAGTACGAACCGGAGCAGTTCCCCGGCGTCATCTACCGCGTCAAGGAGCCAAGGGCCGTGATACTACTCTTCTCCTCAGGAAAGATCGTCTGCTCTGGAGCGAAGAGCGAGCACGATGCCTGGGAAGCTGTTAGGAAGCTTATCAGGGAGCTTGAAAAGTACGGCCTCATTGAAGAAGAGGAAGAATGGTGAAAGGTTTCCTTTCTATTCTGTCTTTACTGGGGTCCCGAACGCTCTGTTTTGCCTAGTCAGATTTCCCCAAGATGGCCCTTGGAAGGGCCGTGTTCAATCCCCGCCCCCCGCTTCCTGGCTGTCATTTATCCAGATATTGCCGTTAATATAATCATATTTTAATCAATAATCCAAAACTTTCGAAGAAATGTTATTTAATCTTGAGTTTCATTGTCTTCAGGTGGAAACCATGGACGCCAGAACGTTGAGGATAAAGACCGAGGTACTGGGCTACCTCTCGGGCACCTTCCTGTCAAAGGGCTATCTCTGGATGCTCCCCAAGGTGCTTTCGCCTATAACCGACCCCCTGTGGCCGGATCCGGCGGAGCAAAAGACCGAACCGCTGGAGGTCGAGGTGAGGACGTACGGGCTGAGGCTGCGGCTGACGCACAGCATGATACTCCACAAACAGGCGGCGGTTTCAAGGTTCGGAAGGATATTCGTGCTGTCTCCGAACGTGAGGATAGAGGCCCGGAAACCCGACGGGTGGCACGCCTTCGAGTTCACCCAGTTCGATTTCGAGGCCCGCGACCTGAGGATGAAGGACGTAATGGAAACCCTGGAGGAGGTCATCAGGGGACTCGCCAGAAGGCTGTGTGAGGGGGGCCTCGTATCCTGCGAGGAGTACGGGGGTATCCTAAAGGGGGACTTCCCAGTGTACGATTATGCGGATTTGGGAGAGGAAGGGGTGGACCGGTTAACACAGGAGGAAGAACGGCCGTTTTTTGTTGTGAACATACCGCGCGAGTTCTACGACTACTACGACGAAGAAACCGGGGAGTGGCATAACTACGATCTTTACGTGCCGGGATACGGCGAGGTGGCGAGTGGAGGCGAGAGGGAATGGGAATACGAGAAGATAACACGGAAGATACTCAAAGGTGGCCTTAAAGTGGAGAACTTCGTTCCCTACCTCAGGATGGTTAAAAACGGCGAGATCATGCCTTCAGCAGGGGCAGGACTGGGGATAGAAAGGCTTGTAACGTTCTTCTCGGGCCTAGCGGATATAGCCGAGGCGCAGGTGTTCCCAAGGATTCCGTACAGGGAGGTGGAGCTGTAAAGTGGAATCGGATTCAACGTTCATCCGGTGGCGACGGTTCACCGAGTGAGGACAGTGACCTACCTGGGTGCAGGGACCTCCCCCACCGTAAGTTACTTACCCGGGGGTAAGTTGCGTCTCCTTGATAACCTCTGCAACAACCGGGTCGGGGATGAGGTACCCCTCGGTGGTTTTATCAAGATAGCCGTACTTCACCAAGTTCTTTAGAAGGAGGGAGAATTTGGCATCGTTTATCCTGCCCGCTTTGAACTCTAGGTACTCTTTTATATCGCTCCACGTTTTGTTTCCCATGGCAACGGCCTTCAGTATGAGCCCGTACCGCCTGCTGTACGAAAGCAGGGAGGAAAGCTCATCAATTACGAGGGCCTGTGCCCTATGGAACAGCTCATTCAGGGCATCCCTCTCCGGGAGCCTCCGAATTCCCCTGAGGTAGCCGTACATACTCAACCAACCTACGATACCATCGAGTCTATCCACGGCCCGTTCGAGCTCCGGCAAACTTACGTTAACCCCCAATTCTTTGAAACCACTTTTCAGGAAATCGACGCTCTGTTCCCGGCTGAACCTCTCCAGTGTTATCTCCCTGGCGTACCTGCCGAAAAGGGGTTTCTTGGGGTTGTCAAGGCCAAGGAAGTCATGGAGCATTCCGACCTCAG
>JAMONK010000009.1 GCA_027065835.1 Thermococcus sp.
CACGATGGGAGACGTTGACGTGTCCTCGTTCGGATACGGTCTCGGGAACCTTGAGAACGCGAACGCTTACCAGCTTCAGATCAACCAGGACCAGTGGCAGATCGTGGACATCATAAACGCCACATCCGCCCAGAAGCTCTACTACTTCAACATCGGCATAACCGCGCCTGAGAACAAGAGCGCCGACCTCGATCTCTACGTGCTCTACTACACCACCTGGGATGCGCTCATGGCGGACCTGAACAGCGGGGTTCTGGGACAGAACGCCACTAAAGTTTACACCGACCAGATCGGTCCGACAGCGTACGAGAGCCTTGATCTCTTCATGCCCGCTCCGGGTTACTACATGGCCGTTGTTAACGGCTACGACGTTCCAATCGCCAACATGAGCTACATCTACTACAGGCAGGTTCTCAAGGACAACGGACAGGTAACCACCGACGAGACCCCGTTCACCCTGGCCAGCGGCGCCTCAGCTCACGTTGGCTACACAGCAGAACTCACCGCACCGGGAACCTACCTCGGTGTCGTGGGTCTTAAGGACGCCGAGAGCGGCATGGCTCTTACCTACGCCCCGATGATACTGCAGGTGGGCAAGCCGCAGATGTACGTTGCCCTCATGGGTACCCCAACCCTTGGGAAGCCATCGTTGATGACGCTCAAGATACTCGACAAGGCCACCATGATGCCGATCGAGGGTGAGGCCACGGTCTACATCAACGGCCAGCAGTACATAGCGGAGAACGGTGAGGTGCAGTTCTACATCACTCCACTTCAGAGAACATACACGTTCAACATCGACGTCGTGACGCCGAACTACCAGGACTACGCTGGAACGTTCACCCTGAACGTCCAGGAACCCGCACAGAGCAGGGTCCTCTCCCCGCTTCAGATGGCCCCGTACGTTGCAGAAGGTGCTGGTTCAGTCACCACCTACGGTGCAACCGACACTACGCTGAACTTCACCGTTGACGGTCCGAGCGGCGAGACCGGCTACGTCTTTGTAACCCTGCCAACGGACACTCAGATGATAACCGTTCAGCCCAACAGCCACATACTCAACTGCTACACGCTGGAATACAAGAACGCAATATACCTGGTCATAGAGGTCAAGTACGCCTCGCCGGTTACCATTAACGTCGAGTACAAGACCTCCCGCTGGATAGTCAGCACCTGGAACTTCGTCTGGTACATGCTGTACTGGAGGTACGACCAGAAGTTCAACGACCTGTACCAGAAGGCCGTTAAACTCGGCGTCGATAACGAGACCCTTCAGGAGGCCCTGAAGTACAAGCAGACTGCGGACAACTACTTTGAGCAGGCCAAGAAGTACATGGTGAACCCATCGAGGCAGCAGCTCAGCATCATGGCGCTGCCCTACGTCAGGAGGGCCTACCTCAACATACTTAAGGCCTACAACCTCCTTGAGACGGCCGTTGAGGCGGCCCAGCAGACCGAGGGTTGATGCCCTCTACCCTTTTCTCCTTTACCCAACCCTTTTTAAACTGGCCATCGTTTCCACCTCTGGTGGCGTTCATGATATACATCAAGGTTTACCGGGTTCAGGGTGAGGTTCTCCTTGCGGCATGTGACGAGGGGCTCCTTGGAAAGACCCTTAGGGAGGGGGAGCTCAAGCTGGAGGTTAAGGAGAGGTTTTATGGTGGGGAACTTGTGGATGCGGACGCTCTGGAGACGCTTCTGGGGGAAGCGACGATAGCCAACCTCGTCGGCGAGGAATGTGTGGGAAAGGCCATTGAACTCGGCTACGTGGACTCCGAGAGGGTGCTGTGGATTGGGGGGATTCCCCACGCCCAGATGGCGAAGATGTTTCTCTGAGGTGAGACCATGACTGGGAGGTTCTGTTACAGATGCGGGATAAGTGAGGAGGAAGGGGGTCCGCTGATAGAGGGGCTCTGTCAGGTATGTTTTAGAAAGGAAAACCCACTGCTGCTTCTGGAAGAGGAGATAAACACTGAACTCTGTCAGAACTGTGGGAGCTACCGAAAGCACGGGACATGGGTCGATCCGGAGACCTACGAGCTGGAGGACCTCATATTCGAGGTGGCTGACAACGCACTCATCGAGGCGATTGAGGGGCTGCTGGGGGAGAAGGTCAGGCACTACGAGATCCTGTCCATGGATGAGCTTGAGAGGATCACGGAACTCTCCGTTGGTGAGGCCGTGGTGGCGTTTGAGCCCGTTGAGTGGCACATAGAGTACTTCCCGGCCATAGTGACCTACGGGGTTCGCCTTAAGGCCAGGATACACGAGCTCCAGAGGGAGCTTCACGACGAGAAGAAGCATGTTACCGTCTACGTCCGTCAGACGATATGTCCCCGCTGCAGCAGGTTCCTTGGGGGCTACTTTGAGGCCATCCTGCAGGTTCGTGCCGAGGGCAGACCTTTGGGGGAGGCTGAGCGGAGGGAAGTCGAGGACATTGTGAGCCAGAAGATCGACGAGATAATGCGCAAGGACAGGATGGGATTCATACAGGACACCATCGAGAAGGATGAAGGGCTGGACTTCTACATGGGATCAAAGGGCTCCGCCAGGAAACTCGCCCAGGCCATACGGGATCGTTTTGGGGGGACCATAAACGAAGCCTACGAGCTGGTCGGGATTGACAGACAGACCAGTAAAGAGGTCTACCGCACGAGTGTGAGTGTTAGGATTCCAAAGTTCCAGAGGGGAGACGTCGTGACTGACAGACATGGAAAAGTTTACCTCGTGGAGCACGTGGACGGGAGGGGCATTGAGCTGAGGAACCTTGAGACCCAGGAACGCGAGAGAATGGACTGGAAGACCGCAAAGCGGGATGACCTCAGGGAGATCGAGTACGAGACTGAAGAGGCAATGGTGACGAGCATCAGAAGGGACGAGGTACAGTTTATGGACATGAGGACCTACGAGACGTTCGAGATGAGGAAGCCCAACGTTGAGCTTGAAGAGGGCGAGGTGTACGTTTTAATCCGGACCGGTTCCGACAGGTACGTGGAAGGAAAAAAGGAGGTGGAGTGATCCTTTAATTGCCTTTTGTTACATCCGCCAACCTTTTAACCCCTGTTTTGGAATCCTCTTGGGTGATTGAGATGACGGTGAAGAGGGTCGTTATCATCGGTGGTGGGGCCGCGGGGATGAGTGCGGCTTCGCGCGTTAAGAAACTGAGGCCGGAATGGGACGTTAAAGTCTTTGAGGCAACCGAGTGGGTAAGCCATGCCCCATGCGGCGTTCCCTACGTTGTGGAGGGTATCTCACCTCAGGAAAAGCTTATGCACTACCCCCCGGAGGTCTTCATCAAGAAGCGCGGTATAGACCTCCACCTCAGGGCAGAGGTTATTGAGGTTGAGAGCGGGAACGTCAGGGTAAGGGAGGACGAGACTGAGCGGACCTACGAATGGGACTACCTCCTATTTGCAAACGGAGCCTCGCCTCAGGTTCCTGCCCTTGAAGGGATCGACCTCCCGGGCGTCTTCACCGCCGACCTGCCCCCGGACGCGGTTGCCATCCGGGGATACCTGGAGAAGAACGATGTCAGGAACGTTGTCGTTATTGGGACCGGGTACATAGCCCTTGAAATGGCCGAGGCTTTTGTGGCCCAGGGTAAGAACGTCACCCTCATCGGTAGAAGTGAGCGTGTTCTAAGGAAGACGTTTGATCCCGAGGTAACCGGGATAGTCGAGTCCAAGCTGAGGGACCATCTGAACCTTCGCCTTGAGGAGCTCACCATGCACCTGGAAGGTAGGGGACGGGTTGAGAAGGTGGTAACGGACGCGGGGGAACACCCGGCCGATCTTGTAATAATCGCAACTGGTATAAAACCAAACACCGAGCTCGCACGCCAGCTTGGAGTGAGAATGGGGGAGACCGGTGCGATATGGACAAACGAACGGATGGAAACGAGTGTGGAGAACGTTTACGCCGCGGGAGATGTCGCGGAGACGAGACACATCATAACAGGCAGACGAGTGTGGGTCCCATTGGCCCCACCCGGCAACAAGATGGGCTACGTGGCCGGGTCGAACATCGCCGGAAGGGTCGTTCACTTCCGGGGGGTCCTGGGAACGAGCGTGACCAAGTTTCTGGATCTCGAGATCGGGAAGACCGGGCTCACCGAGGCGGAGGCCATCAAGGAGGGATACGACGTAAGAACTGCTTTCATAAAGGCAAAGACGAGACCGCACTACTACCCGGGGGCGAGGGAGATCCACCTCAAGGGTGTTGTGGACAACGAGACTAACAGACTACTCGGGGTTCAGGCGGTCGGTGCCGAGGTTCTCCCACGGATAGACACGGCCGCCGCAATGATAAGCGCGAACTTCACCACCGAGGATGTCTTCTTCACGGACCTGGCCTACGCGCCTCCCTTTGCCCCGGTGTGGGATCCCCTCATAGTCCTGGCCAGGGTACTGAAGTTCTGACTCCCCTTCCTTTTTTTTGAACAAGCG
>JAMONK010000010.1 GCA_027065835.1 Thermococcus sp.
AGCAGGGAGAACCTACTGAACCGCCTCGATGGGCTGGGCGTTGATGCAAGGGTGGAGCCCCTGGGCAACTCGGTGCTGGTTCTGCAGGCTCCCTGAGTCCCGTCCCTCTTTTGTTGCAGGTTCTGCAATAACCATTGGAAATAGTACACACCTACATATGTAGGTACATAGGTTTCTGCATAGATACTAACAAAAAATCGATTTATATACGAAGCTACTTAGGTATTATTGCAAAACCTCTAAGGGGGTGCCAAGGAGATGAGGTTGCTGAGAAAGAAGAGGGGTGCCATTGGTATCGGCACCTTGATAGTGTTTATAGCCATGGTGCTGGTGGCCGCAGTGGCTGCAGCGGTTCTCATCAACACCAGCGGCTACCTGCAGCAGAGGGCAATGGCCACCGGCAGACAGACCACGCAGGAGGTCTCGACGGGCATAAAGATCGACGCGGTTACCGGCTACGCCCCGAGTTCGAACAACCTGACCATGATGACCATCCAGGTCTCCCTCCAGGCCGGCAGCAGCCCGATTGACCTGACCCAGACGAAGGTCTACCTCGACGATGGCCAGAAACAGGTCGTCCTCTCTTACGGAAACGCAACTGCTGCGATAAGCGGCAATATGTTTGACACTGCTTCCGCAGCATGGAACAGCACCAAGGTTGACTCAACGCACTTTGGAATCCTCATAGTACAGGACGCCGACAACTCCCTCAGCGGCAGCATCCCGACCCTGACCTCCGGCGACATAGCGCTGCTGACCGTCAACCTCACCGCAGTCTTCGGTGGCGTCCAGCCAAGGACCCCGATAACCATAAGGGTCGTTCCGGAGACCGGCGCTCCGGGCTACGCCAAGGTCGTTACCCCGACGGCGTACGGCCTCAGCAGCAACGACAAGATCATAGAGCTCCAGTGACGCCGTGCCTTTCTTTCCTTCTTCAATGTTTCCTTTTTGGGGGTGACGGAAATGTCGTTCTCATACCTGAAGAACAAGTTCAAAAAGAAGAAGGGGGGGGAAGCCGAGGCCGAAGCCGCGGACAATCGGGAAATCATCAAGCTGGATGAGCTGGAGGCCGAGGAACCGGCTCCACAGAAGAGCCCGGAAGAGGAGGAGATGCTCAACCAGGTGATGACGCGCATAAACGAGATAGAGAACGACATCCCGAGGATAAAGGTCAGCATGGACACACTCAAGTCGCAGATAGGTGAGCTCAGGGAGGAGATAGAGCGCCTCGATAAGACCATCAAGGATGTCATGGTGCTCTAGGAGGTCGTGTCGCAGGAGATAAACCCTTTCAAGGAAGTTGACGGGGCCAATCCCCTTGTAGCAGAGATCCAGGAGCTGGGTGGCAAGATAGACGACCTGAAGTCGGAGATAGCCAAGATAAAGGCCGACCTCAGGCTGTTGGTCATCGATGGTATCGATCTTGATGAGCTGATCTATGAGACCATTTCGGAGGGAGGGGCATGATAACCGAAACCGAGATCGATGAGAAGCTGAAGGGGCTGAGGGGCAAGCTTCCGAACGTGCTCATTGACGACCTCAAGGAGAAGCTCATGAGCAAGCAGGATATACTGACACCCGAACAGCTGGACAAGGTCGTTGAACGGGTTATGAGTACGTACTCCGGCAACCTGGAACGCCTCACGAAGCTAGACCGTAGGGTCGACGAAATAGGCAGGTACCTTGAGGACATCAAGGCCCAGCTCATGAAGATCACCCCAGCTGGAGGGACTCCCAGGCCCCAGCCTGAAAAAGAACCTGAAAGGGCCGCAGAACCTGTATCACCCTTACCGCATGAACTCCCCTCCGAGCAGGGGGGAGAGGTTTCACCTATGGAACCATCTGAACCTGTGTCATCACGTTCATCCGCATCGCTGGAGGTTGGAAAACCCGAAGCTCGTGTCCCGGAGTTTATGGGAGAGTCTGAAGGGGGGATGGGTATGGAGAAGGAGTTTGAGATTCCGCCTGACGTGCGGGACGTTCTTCTGGCCCCACCAAAGACAAGGGCCAGGCTTGAGAGGGTCCCCGCGGACATGGTGTCAACGATGATGGTGCTCAAGTGGCTTGGGTTCCTGATAGACCGTGTGGGGATGCAGAACCTTGAAAACGTTCTGGAGTTCTACTACGGGGTAGGATGGATCTCGGAAGACGTGCTGAACACCCTCATGAAGTACGCCGAGGGTATAAGGCCCCACCCGAGGGAACCCGAGTGGCGGCCCGACGAAAAGCTCACCATACGGGACCACCTCGTTTCACTGCTCTTCATAGAGAGGCTTAGGGGCGTCAGGATAACGAGGGAGGTACTCGACTCGGTCGAGAGGGAGATGCGGCTCATAGGCAAAATACTGGATGATATGTACGGCGTCTAAAGCAACTACGGGCGATACCCATGGGGCTCAGTGTTTCAGCGACGTTCGCAATACTGCTGACCGCAACCCTGGTCTCGTTTGGGATACTCTACACTTCCTTCGAAAACGCTTACACGCTGGTTCATGAGGCGTCCGCGGATCAGAACGCCGCCCTGCTGAAGGCAAAGACCGCCATGCTGGAGCTGTCATCGTACAGGAACACGACCCTGAGCAACGTGTCCTTTTACGACATCAACTTCACGCTGACCAACGACGGCTGCACGCTGTCCCCGCCCCAATGGCGTTTCGTGTACGACGGAACCTACGACACCACCTCCGACGTGGTCGTCCAGAACGAGGAGTACCTCTTCCCGGGGGACTCAATAAACGTAACCGTCCAGAACGTTCCGAAGGATTCCACGGTCCATTCACTCGTGATAAACACCGAAACGGGTTGCAATATGAAGATAAAATGGGAATGGGTCGGGAACCAGACTCAGGGTACTGCAGAGGTGTTGAGCAGTGCCTGGTACTGCCCTGTGGAGGGTTGACTATGGCGAGCTCAGCCGTGTCGGAGCTCGTACTGTTCATCGTATCATTGCTCGTAGCCGGTACGATAGCGGGGGGGCTGTACTACATAACCCAGGACCTATCCGACGGGATAACCGTTAAGGGAAAGAGCGTTTCGACCACCCTCCGGACCGATTTCGAGATAATAAACGACCCGGAGAGCATCCCGCTGGAGTCGGGGGACTACGTGTTTTACGTGAGAAATATTGGAAAGACCTCCTTCGTCTTCACGTCGGATTCGGTTGTGGTTATGGTGGACGGGGAGATAATCCCCCCTTCGAACCTGACCTTTACCAACCTTGATAATTCCTCCCTGACCGAGCTCAGGCCATACGATGTCGGTCAAATCACGGTTCCGTCCGCGTTCATATCATCGCCGGGTTATCACCGGCTCACAGTTGTCCTGGATAATGGAAAGGAGAGATCTATGGTGTTCGAGGTGGGGTGAGAACATGGGGGTCCTGCTGAAGATAACCATACCCAACGATGAGCTCCACAGGCGGCTGGGTGGTGGGATCCCCGCGGGTAGCATCCTTCTGATAGAGGGGGACAGGGGTACCGGTAAGTCCATATTCTGTCAGAGGCTCCTGTACGGGTTCCTCAAAAACGAGTACAGCGTAACCTACATCTCGAGCCAGTACACCACCCCCGAGTTCATAAACCAGATGGAATCGCTGAGCTACGATATAATACGAGAACTCATCAAAAGAAGGCTTCAGTTCGTTTCTCTCTACCCCCTTCTGGTTAACGTTTCGGAGAGGAGGAAGTTCCTCTCCCGCCTCGTGAGCGAACCCCGTATCTGGAAAACCGAGGTTGTTATAATCGACACTATATCCTCCCTGCTGCCCAAAGAACTCCGTGAGGACGAGATAAAATCCCTCTCGTCACATCTTAAGCGCCTCTCCTCCATAGGGAAGGTTGTGATACTTACCGTGAACCCGGATGAAACGAACAAGGAGGTTCTGAGCGTCCTGGAGGAGATATCGAGCGTGCTCATCCGGCTCAGTGTGAAGACCTTCGGGGGCGATCTCAAGAACTCCGCCACGGTTGTGAAGTACAATAACGCCCAGGGTGTTTTCCAGAAGATAATCCCCTTCAGGGTCGAACCCGGTGTTGGATTCATAGTGGAGATAGCCTCGGTGGTGTGATATGGAGCGGAACGTCAGCGATACTCTGGAAGTTGCAATGGCCCGCAACCCACACCTTCGCAGGTACGTTGACGAGTTCGTCAAGAAAACCGGCAAGTTCCCCGAGTTCTATCCCCAGCTCAGCAGGGACATGAAGGATATAAAGTACCCCAACGTGATCTATCCGGTTGGCGATCCTATATTCATTCACGTATACGGTGATATCCACACCCGAAAGAGGTACATCGTGGTGGAGCCCCGGATAACGAACCCAGAGGAGGAACGGAAGTACGATGTCCTCAAGGACAAAATACTGGAGCTGGCCCCCGAGAAATCCATACCTGAGGAGCAGGAGGCTTTC
>JAMONK010000011.1 GCA_027065835.1 Thermococcus sp.
GGGAAGGAGGGGAAACACGGCCGGATATCCTCTGACCTTGGCCACGTACCCGAGGACTATCGGCCCCGATAGATACCCAAGATCAAAGAACATCGTGTAGATACCCGAGCCGACGGTTCTTATGCCCTGCGGAAGCCTTGCAAGCGCCATAACCTGAAGGGCGGGAACGGCGAAGCCGAAACCGGCGCCAAGGAGGATGGCACTTATGTAGGACATCGGGGGCTGCATGTAACCATCGAGGGCCACGTAGGAGAGCAGCACCAGAGAGAGGCCGACCGTAACCACCGGGAGGGGGCCGCGCCGGTCAGCTTCTTTGCCCCCCAAAACCCGGGTTACAAGACTGGCACCCCCCATTATACTTGCGTAGAGACCAAAAACACCCGTTCCAAAACCCAGTTTGGCGTAGAATGCTGGAAGAAACGTCATGAGGCTCCCGTATGTAAAAGACATGAAAAAGAGGGCCAAAGATGCGGCAACAAAGAAGGGCATGAGCAGGTGCCTGTAGTCAGCCTTTCCACGTCTCCTCGCCCCCCTGGTACTCACGTACACCCCCGTCCGTCTGTATGCAGCAAAAACAAAGACGATGGCCACGGTCGATAGGGCAACCGTGAGGGCAAAGACCGCGTTAAACCCGAAGAACTGGGCGGCGTAACCGCCTATACCTGGCCCCACAAGGTTGCCCATCGAGAACATCATACCCCTCCATCCAAGGGTGGCACCGACCTCCCCCTCAGGGGCCAGGTCTATGGCACTTGCAAGGGACGACGGAAAGAACAGGGCCATACCGAACCCGTGAACGGCCCTCCCAAAGGCGAAGAGCCAGAGACTGCCGGAGAGGGCCGAGGCTATGTAGAGCACGCCGCCCACCGCACCCAGGAGGGAGCCCAGCGCCATCATATGGAATTTGAGCCCCCGGTCGCCTAGAAAACCCCCGAACGGTTTAAACATCAGGGAAACTATCGAGGCCACCGCCGCCACGGTCCCAACCAGAAGGGGATCCGCTCCCAGGTTTATAACAAAGGGAGAGATTATGGGGTTCACTACCGCCATTCCCAGAAAAAACAGAAAGGTTGAGGCGTGAAGAAACCAGATATCCCGGGTTCCCATATCAGATCCCCGTGTACGGCTCCGGCATCCCGTCCTTCATGTACGCAACGCTCATGTGTTTTGTGTTCTTCGCGAACCCCACGTTCCCATTCCGGTCTATCATTATTATTCCAGCCACGTTTTCACCGAAGTACTTCGTTGCGAGGCCGATCGCCGCCTCACTGGCCCGTGGGGCGTCAAGGCCGAGGTGCACAAAATCCGCGGCACTCTTCGCAAGAACGAGTCTTATCATGACCTCACCGATGCCCGTGGCCGATGCGCCGGCGAACTCATCCGCGTACGTCCCGGCACCGATGAGGGGCGTATCCCCAATCCGCCCGAACATCTTGAGGAAAACCCCACCGGTCGAGGTGCCTGCCACAACTTCCTCGCCGTCGAAGGCGACAGCCCCCACGGTGCTCCTGAGAACTTCGGGATACTCCTTTATCAGCTCGTTGAGCTTCTTCCAGTGGCCCGCTTCCCCCTTCTCAATAAGCTTCCTGCGGAGCTCCTCCCACTGCCTTCTCCTCTCCTCCGTTATTGGATCGTACTCCTCAAAACCCATAAGGCGGGCGAACTTGATGGCCCCCTCCCCTCCAAGGAGCACATGGTCGGTTTTCTCCATGACCTTCCTGGCCACACTTATCGGGTTCTTAACCCCCCATATGCCCGCAACCGCCCCGGCCTCAAGACTCTTCCCTCGCATAACCGCCGCATCCATTTCAACCCTGCCATCAAGGGTCAGAACACTTCCGGTTCCAGCGTTGAAAATTGGGTTGTCCTCCAGGGATTTAACAGCCTCTTCAACCGCATCCAGGGCGGAACCCCTTCTGAGCTCGCGCCAGCCGGCCATGACAGCCTCCCTGACACCGTTCATTACCCTAGGAATCCTCTCCTCTTTCCTTATCGTTCCGGCACCACCGTGGACTATTATCGCGACCATGAGAACCACCGAAGAAAAAAATGCTCGAAAGGTTAAAAGGATTATGGAAACGAAGAGAAATCAGCTCAATGCCATGTTGATGATGGTCTCACCGATGTTCTCCAAGTATTCCAGAATCCTGCGGTAGCTCTCGAGCGCTATGGACTGCCTGTAGTCGATACCGCGGACCTTGGCCTTGAGCTCCAGCATGAGGCGGTCTATTTTACCCAGGTTGCGCTCCTCCACTTGGACCATCATCTCGTTGAACTTCTCCCGGAGGTACGAAACGTTGATCCTCCCGGGGTTCTCGGAGATACGGGTGATGTGGTCCCCTATGCGCTCTATGTTGCGTACTATGAACAGGATACCTAAGAGGTCGAAGGAGCGCTTTATCATCCCGCTCTCCTCAGTTACCTCTCGCCTGCTCAGGAGACGGTTTACCGCCCGGATTATAAGGAAGTAGAACCTGTCAAGCTCGTTCTCAAGGTCGTTGATGTCCCTGAGTATCTCGCCGTCTCCTGGGGAGTTTATGAGGAGCTCAAGATCACCCAACATCGATAGAACCAGCGACTTAATCCGGTTAAGGAGCTCGGCAAGGTTCACCTCCCCCTCATCCAGGAGACTCTTGGCGACCATCCTCTGGTACTCGTCCATCACTATCTCCACACCCGGAAGACTCTGGAGAACCTTTCTTATCTTCACCTTGTATATCGGCATCTCCTCAGAAAATCGGATTTCTAGGATGTCGTAGCCCTGGATGTAAGCCGAGATCACCAGCCTGACCGCCATATCCGGTGAGTACTCCTTGGATATCTCCAGCACCTTCTCCTCACTCACTTCCTTGGGCTCCTTGGGAAAGATCGTGATGCTCCCATCTGAGTTTATAGAGAGGGGTATAACGTCTCCCTGCTTTAGTCCATTCTCAATGACCCATTTTTTTGGGAGGGATATTATGTAGGAACTTCTACCGGTAAATTGAACCTTTCGGAACTCCATAGATATCACCACGAATATAGGGAGCGTTCAAATAATAAAAGGCTTCACTTCGATAGGCTTATAAACGCTAAGATTTAGGTTAGGGCATGCTCTCGGGTTACGGCAGGGACGCAAAAGTACTCATAGCGGCCAACGCGGCGGGCCAGCTCTTCCTCCAGTTCTCGGTATTCATAATGCCCTTCTATCTCAAGGTCCTCGGCTACAACATGGGTGCTATGGGTACGTTCTTCTCGGTTCAAACGTTCACTGGAGGGCTGTTCTTCCTCCTAACGGGACCAATCTCGCTCAGGCTGGGTTATAGAAGAACACTCATGGTGAGCGCGCTTCTTGGTCTCACGGGCCGATTGCTTCAGGTGGCGGCGCTCAACGACTACGTCCTCGCCCTTGGCTTCTTCCTGGTTGGGGTCAACATGGGGCTCAGACAGCCGAACTTTACCGCCCTGCTCAGCGAGGAGGTCGGCGAGGAGAAGCGCCATCATGCGTTCTCGATAAGCTTCGGCCTGGGAACCATTTTCAACGCCGCAGGTGTACTTGTGGCGGGATTCGCACCGAACTTTTTCGTGGGGCTCGGGCTGACGGAGGGAATAGCCTACAGGCTGGTCATCTCGCTGGCGCTCCTCCAGTTCGCCCTAGTGATTCCAGCGCTGCTCATAATCCGCGACGTTCCCGTGAAGAACCCGAGGATAAACTGGAACCGCGAGCTGGTCGTCAAGATACTCAAGTTCTCCCTCCCGAGCGCGCTGATAGGCTTTGGCGCGGGAATAACAATACCCTACATGAGCCTCTACTTCAAGCTCCAGTTCGGACAGACACTGGCGGCCATAAGCGGAATATTCTTCTTCCAGCAGCTGGCGATGGGCCTCGGCTCCTTCGGCCTTCCAAAGCTGGTTCACAGGATAGGACCGGTGAAGGTAATAACTTCCTTCCAGAGCATAGCGGCCTTTCTCTTCGCGATATTTCCATCCATAGAGACCTTTCTGCTGGCGGCACTGCTCTACGTCGTCCGCTCCATCCTCATGAACATAGTCTGGCCCATAAACGACTCCTTCATGATGGGCTTTTTCTCGACCGAGGAGAAGGCCACCGCCGCCGGAATAAGGAGGGCCTTCTCGACCTTCATGCGCGGCGGGGGAAACTACGTCGGCGGCCTGCTCTTCGGCATGTCCCTGAGCTATCCGTTCTACGCGACTGCTCTGCTGTACGTCATAGCAACGGCGATATTCTACGCCTTCTTCATAAAGCACAACGAGTGAAAAGAGAAAAGTCAAGCCTTCGCGAGCTCGATTCCCCGCTCAAGGGCCCTGAAGTTGATCTCCCAGAGCTTCTCCCGGAGGGTGAGCCTTATTCCCTCAAGCAGGGAGTCCTTCTTGAGGGGCACAAGGCCCTTTCCGTAGGCGTAG
>JAMONK010000012.1 GCA_027065835.1 Thermococcus sp.
TCTAAGGCGAAGGTACCTGGTATTGGCGGCGCCGGTAACTATTAGAACCTGTTCACCGGCGGCCTCGCCGGCGCTGGACATCTCCCTGGACGGGGTGGGGGAACCGGCCGCAGGAACGGCGATCGTGGCACCGTTCGAGGCTTCTTCGATGTAGCTACCCATAGAGAGCAGGAGGAGAAGCACCGTTAGGACGGTGAACACAGCCGCAACGTACCTGCGCATTGGAACCACCGGTTTCGACCCTCGGTGATGCCCTTGAGTAGTTATCTATTTAAACTTTGTCCGTTGGAAAGTCTCGGAGCACACCGGGGGAACGGAGGGGTAACTAAAACACATGGAGCGCACTCGCCTTAAAACTAACGTAAACCTCAGCCCCGGGCTTTATTCCCATGTTCATCATGGAGGAGCGGGTGATAAACGCCCTGAGGAAAAGACCGCCCGTTCGTATGTGAACCCTGACGATAGGGCCCAGCTCTTCTACGCTCTCAACGATCCCGCGGAGCTCGTTTCTGGCGGAGCTCTTCAGGGGTTCAAGCGACAGTACGATGTCCTCTGGCCTCAAACCAACCCTAACCCTGCCCGTGGCCTCGATGGGGAGCTCTATCTCAACCCCGTTCGTCTTCAGGACGTTGCCCTCCGCGGTACCCTCAACTATGTTCTCGAACCCGAGGAAGCGCGCGACCTCCTCACTCACCGGACGCGAGAAAACCTCCCTCACACCCCCAACCTGAACGAGCTTTCCCTCCAGCATGACTCCAACACGATCCCCCAAGCTCACGGCTTCCTCAAATGAGTGCGTCACGTGAAGGGCGGTAAAACCCAGCTCCCTCCTCCACCGTTTCATCTCCCGGATGAGCCTTCCCCTGGTTTGAACGTCGAGGTTGGCGAAGGGCTCATCCATGAGGATGAGGGACGGCTCTACGATAAGGGCCCTTGCTATGGCCACGCGCTGGCTTTCCCCTCCACTCAGGGTTTTTGGCTTCCTGTGGAGGATGTGTTCTATCCCCAGCACCTCGGCCACCTCCCGGACTTTCCTCTCGATGGCGCCCTTCGGGAGGTGACGCAGCTTCAGTCCGAAGGCTATGTTGTCGAAAACGCTCATGTGGGGGAAGAGGGCGTAGTTCTGTGGAACGTATGCCAGACCCCGCTTTTCTGGGGGTAGGGAGGTGATATCCTCACCCTCAAGGAAGACCCTCCCGGAGTCGGGTTCTATTATCCCGGCGATGATTTCAATGAGAACCGTCTTCCCGGCCCCGCTGGGTCCGAGTATTATGAAATGCTCACCCGTTTCAACGCTGAAAGTGACGTTCCGCAGGTGAAACCCTCTGTAGTCCTTGGACACGGAAGTTACCTCAAGCATTCCTCTCCCTCCCAACCAACCAGCGCAGCAGTACGAAGATGGTTAAGCTCATGGCCACGAGGATCACCGAAATCGGGCGGGAGGACCTGAGGCCGTAGTTGTTGAAGTACTCCAGAACGAGAACCTGAGCGGTCTTGGGATAGTACGCCACAATGAGTATGGCCCCCACCTCGCTTATCGCCCGTGCCCACGTCATTATTGCCCCGCTGAAGATGGACGGCAGGGCTATTGGGAGGGCAATTGAGAAGAACGCCCTAAAACGTGAGGCACCGAGGCTCCTGGCAACACTCTCAAGCTTCTCATCAACCGCCAAAAAGCCATCCCTAGCCGCGTTTATGGTGAATGGTGCCGAGACAAAGAGCATAGCCGCTATTATCCCTTGGTAACTGTCAAGAATGGCCCGGGAAAAAGTAACCAGGAGCATTATCCCCACAACGGAGTGGGGGATGACTATCGGAACATCGACCATCGCCTGGACGAGGCTCTTACCCCTGAATTCCATCCTGGCAAGGGCGTAGCCGAGCGGGACTCCGAATGTGATGGCTATCAGCGCCGTCGCGGTGGCCGTAAGAAGGGAATTCCTGAGGGACCGAATAACGAGCGGATCATGGAGCGTCTTCACGAGCATGCCGAAATCGGAGGCCTGCTTGAGGAATATAACGAGCAGGGGCAGGGTTATGTAGACTATGAGAAAGCTCCCAATGGCGGCGAACAGGTAAAGGGTGTAATCCCGCCTCATCTCGAGGCCCTCCCTGGAAAGAACCTGCCACGGGTCCTCATGAACTCACGGTAACGGTCTCCCCAATATTCCAGCAGTTCCCTCTCCTCGATCTCGGCCACTTTCTCCCAGAGGGGCAGCATTAGGGCGTACGCGATGAGACCCGGGACACTGAGGCACCAGAGGGAGATCCCAAAGCCCATGACGATGAAGGCCGCGTAGAATGGATGCCTAACGTAGCGGTATGGTCCATCGGTGAGGAGGTTCTTGAAGTCCCCCGGTCGTTTGTGGCTCCTGGGGAACAGAGAGTGGACGTAGAAGGCGAAGGCGAGGGACACTGTGAACATGGAAAAACCAAACCAGCTGATGATATCGGCAGTCCCCCCCACCACGACAGGATATCGAATCGCACAGGAGAAAGGTACAAGGACGATGAAGAGGAGGAACACCGCCCGCCTGAGGAGCCACGATTCCATGGGGACCACCAGAAAAAATGGGGGGAGGGATTAAAAAGCCTTAGCCCGACCCCACCTTCACCTCACCCTTCAGTTCCTGGGGCACGTTGCCGAAGGCTATGGGGGGGTTGAGGAAGTCCTGGTAGTTCTTCTGGAACACGCTCCTCCCCTGACTGCTGAGCCAGTATTTGAGGAACTCAATGGCGAGCTCCCTGTGTGGCGCGTTCTTGAGAACCGTGACGCCGTAAACGATAGGCTTCGCTGTTATCGTCTTTCCAGTTGAGCCGAGGGTTATCTGGACCTGGGAGTAGTAACCGGCGAGCTTGAAGTCCCTGAGGTTTATCTTATCCGGCAACTCGATGTACCTCAGGTGGTGCTGCTCCGCGACACTCTTGTATATGAAGAAGTAGTCAAGGCTTCCAGACTCCACGAGACCGACCAGATCGGTCTCTTTGGGCCTCATCACGACCTTACCGGTCTTGAACTGTATGTCCTTGGGGACGTAGACATGGGTTCCGTTGGCGTGTATGTTCGTGTTCTCCTCAACCAGCGTCTCAAATATGGGCTTTCCGTAGTAGAGATCGGCCAGTTTCATCACCATGGCTGAACGGTAGCCGCAGGGGTCGTCGTTAGGGTTGCTGAAGCCGAAGGTGACGCCCGGCTTTGCCAGTATCTCGTACCAGTTCGTGGAGTTTATCTCGTTCGCGTACTTGCTCCCGTTGGTGAACGCGATCACTATCTCGTTTGTGGCAAAGAGGACGTAGAAGTCGGTGTAGTTGGGAACCAGCATCTGGGGGATAAGGGTGTAATCCGCGGTGGCAACTATGTCGGCGTTCTTATGGAGGTCCGTGACCTTCCTGACGGCCATGACGCTTCCGCTGGCCTCGTCATCAAAGCTGACCCTGTAGCCCAGGTTCTTCTCAGCGTATGCCGAAAAGTCCTTCTCGAGCTGCCCGAGGGGTACGCTGAGCGACCCGGCATGAAAGATCGTAAGCGTCTCCTCTTTCGTCCCACTGCTCCCGGTTGAAGCACTCCCACCGGATATACAGCCCGCCGCTACAACGGCTGATACCAGAACTGCGAGCAAGAAGAGGGATTTAAGTGCGCTCTGCCACTTCATGGGAATCACCAGTGAAGTACTCAAAAACGTATATTTAAACATTTTGCGTAAATAGATGCATTAACGTAAATAAAAGTGTTTTCTCACGAATGGGAAGGGGTTTATCCTCAATCCTATCCCGCACGGTAGTACCATGGAGCCGGTGCTGTTCTTTGAGCCGAAACTGAACGCGGCGCGCTATCTCAGACTTCGCATTCCGGTCCAGGTTTGTCACCCCGTACTCCGAGGAGATTGAGAGCGGATTCCCGGACGGGGTCATTGGAGATTTGGAGAGGGACTTCAACCGCTGCCTCGGCTCTGCGTTTGAGGAGATTGCCAAAAAGAAAGAAGGCTTAAGAGAAAACGGCTGGCTCGTGTGGGGTTTGAGGGACTTCCACAAGCTTTAAATAGTTTACTTCTAAGTAAATTACTGGTGAGTATAATGTTCGTCAACAGGAAGACCGAGCTGTCGCTTCTTGAGGAGAGGCTCAGGGGAAATAGAGCCGAGTTCATAGTAATCTATGGAAGGCGGCGTGTGGGGAAGACGGCCCTCCTCCTGGAGTTCCTGCGCCGGAACGACGGAATCTATCTCCTTGCGAGGGAGACGAGCGAGGCTGAGAACCTCAAGCGGTTCTCCCAGAGGCTCGCGGAGCACTTCGATGATGACTTCATGAGGAAGAACCCCCTCCAGAGCTGGGACGCCTTCTTCGAGTATTTGGCCCAAAAAAGCGGTGAAAGGCTAATCGTCATCA
>JAMONK010000013.1 GCA_027065835.1 Thermococcus sp.
CCGACCCTCGGAAGGAGGGGCCTCACGTACACCTCTATGGAACCGTCCTCCTCAAAAACCTCGGCGCTTCCCACGCCCAGGGCACTCAGGCCCCCTGAGATGACCGACGATGCGTACCCGATGTCCGTGTTCCTGATCTCGCCGTGGTTCTCCTCAAAGTACCGCAGGAGTTCGTAGCCCGGGGGCGGGCTTATGAGGATCCCGGTTTCCCTCTCGCTCCCGGTGATGAAAACATCGCCCTCATCGAGTCTTCCGAGGCTCAGACTGAAGTCCTTCCCCTTTGGAATGAAGATCCCGCCCCTTGGCAGGTTCTCGTAGGGGGGAATGTAGATTGGGTTTCCCTCAAGTTCGAGGTCGTTCACGATCCTCTCCAGGAACCTGCCCGTATCCTCCAAGCTCAGCTCAAGGGCCTCTCTGCTGACGTAGCCCCTCACGGGAAAAGCCGCAACCACCAGGCCCAGGATGATGGACCCCACACCGAGGTTAACGAGCGTGAGCTCCGATGAAGTACCACCGTAGTACCAGAGAAGGATACCGATGAAGATTAAAACGGCCCCAACGATTCTGCCCATTTCAGCACCCAATTTGGATAATCTTAAAAGCTTTTATATTCTTTATGGAAGTGATTGGCATGAAAAAGGTCCTGGGTTTAATAATAACGGTCCTAATAATATGCTCCAGCACCGGTATCGCATCGGCGAAGGCTGTGAAGAAACCGGTGAACAGAGATGTTTTTCTGTACGAGTACTTTTCAAAAACCCTGGTCAGGTTTGAGTACTCCCTCAGGTACTCCATCCAGGGCAACCCCTACGGGGTTCAGCTCGCGGAGACCACAACAAAAGAGCTCAAGGAGATTCAGCTTGAAGCGCTCTACTACAGGAACAGGGGAGTCAACACCAGGGTTATGGAGGTTATCCCCCCATTCTACGACTTCTCCAGAAATCTGGAGGAGCTTGCAGAGCTCGTGCTCCGGTTTCAGAAGGAACGGAACAGCACCGCCCTCGCGGCCGGGATAAGGAGGACGGTTGAGGTCATGAACCGCGATCTTGAGGCCATCGACTCCATGAGATTGATGAACGGCACAAAAGTCCTCAGCTTCACGTCCAAAACCGCCGGGCTAAGGAGCTATCTGGCAACCGTAATCAAAATGACCGGCTCTACAGAGGTTCGACCGAGTAAATTTGAGATCTACGTCTCGAACATGAAACCGGTTCTCTACGACAACGTTACCATATACGGCTCGACACCCCTCAACGGGAGTGTTAAGATAGTCATAGCGCGGAATAACAGCCTGGTGATCCTGCCCACCTCCCCTGAAAAAGGAATGTTCTCGGTGGTGTACTCCTTCGGGGAGCTGGGAAACTACAGCGTATACGCCATTCAGGGAGACAACAGATCGAACACAATTGAGGTTAGGGTCAGGAAGATACCATCACTGTTCCTCATGAACGGCGTCTTCAGCGGGCTTATGGGATCCACGCTGAACGTATCGGGGCAGTTGCTGGACTACTACGGGAAAGCACTGGGGAACAGGGAGATCTCAATCGGAAACACGACCCTGCTCACGGACGCCGAGGGAAGGTTCTGTATGAACTACACCTCCAGCTCCCCCGAAACAGTACAGCTCACAGTCAGTTTCCAGGGCGATGAAGTGCATTCGGCGGCGTCAAAGACCGTATCCCTCGTGTTCACCAAGTACCCAACCTCCATAACGCTCAGCGGCCCCCCTCAGGGGTACGTCGGGAGGAAGGTACGGTTCACCGGCAACATAACGCCCCCCCTCTCCGCCCAGCTGACGGTGTACCTGAACGGTATTCCTTACACAAACGTAACCTCAGTTGATGGGGGTTTCTCATTCTCCCTGAAACCCAACGAGACCGGGAAGCTGGAGGTGTACGTGAAATTCCCCGGGAACGACATGCACACCAGCGCGGTATCGAACGTGGTCGTTCTGAGCGTTGTTAAACCGGCAAGCAGAACACCGCGGTACGCTGTGATGCTTCTGATTCTTGTGCTCCTGGCCTCCATTTTTGTGTACACCCGGAGAGGGGGAGAAACAGAGGCTAGGAAAGATAAAACGGAACTTCCCAAACCCTCCACAGGAAAAGAAACAGCGCTCAAGCTCCCGGAGGGCATCCCGGAGCTCTACGCGTTCCTGAGGAAGAAGCTGGGCGTAGACGAGAACCTGACCCCAAGGGAGGCCCTCGCCATCTTCAGGAACACCGAAATATACGAAGACATGAAACGGATAACGGAGCTCCATGAGAAGCTGGTCTACGGCAGCATGCCCCTTACAGGGGAAGAGGAAAGGGAGATTAGGGAGAGGGCGAGAAAGGTGCTGGGGGGCTATGAATGAAGAAGTTTGCGATATATGCGATAACCGTGCTGCTCATAATGACCCTCACAACCATGCCCCTGACCGTTCCCCTATTCAAGAGCTCAACCCCGTACAGCATGTTCAACACCGGCTGGGACGGGACCGCGAGGTTCGCCATGCTCCTCCACTCAAAGGGCATCAGGGTGGTTCCCCTCTTTCAGCCACTCGATATGGAGAACCTCGGGAATAAAAACGGGGTTCTGATCATAGTGGCACCCGACGTTTCGTACACCTCCGCCGAGCTCGCCCAGATACGGGACTTTGTAAAACGGGGAAACACCCTGCTTGTAGCCGATGACTTCGGAGACGGGGATCAAGTGCTCAAAGCCCTGAACCTCCCGGTTGGAATCTCAAAATATCCCCTCAGGGACTTCTTTTACGAGAAGGACGACAGGATCATCGTGGCCGTCAGAATAAACGACCCCCTCCTCGGAAGGAACGTGAGCAGGGTCATAATGAACGAGCCCTCCGCCATCATAGTCTCCAGAAAGGGGGAGGTCTACTCCAGCAGAGTCGCGATGGTGAACTTCCACATGAGGGAATTTCCGATACTAACGGAGGTCCCCTACGGGGATGGGCGGGTGGTCGTACTGGCCGACCCCGACATCCTGACGAACCAGTTCTTCAGCGAGAACCGGCAGTTCGTAAGCAACCTGGTCGAATACCTCGGCGCTGGGACGGCGTACATAGACGAGGCCCACCACAGTGGTTTCAACCTCTACAGCGCAGGAACAGTCACGGTAACCAGGGTACTGCCCCCCGAAAGGGCAAAGAAGCTCCTCATGTTCATTGGATTAATCATACTTCTGATCGAAACCGGGGTTCTGGGTTACCTCATGAAGCCCATATCCTCCGTAGTGGGCAGATTCTTTGAGAGGGGCAAAGAAGACTTAATAACCCTCGCCGTCCAGGTTTCCAAGAAGAACGGATGGGACGAGAAAGAGGTTATCTCAATGATAGAGCGCATGGGTGGTTAACATGATAGTCGAGAAGATAAAGGGAGAGGTTGAAAAGGCCGTCGTAGGTATGGATGATGTAGTTGAGCTCATGACGATCTCCCTGATAGCGGAGGGCCACATACTCCTTGAAGGAATCCCCGGGATAGCAAAGACAACCCTCAGCAAAAACTTTGCAAACACCCTGGGCCTGAGGTTCATCAGAATCCAGATGACCCCCGACATACTGCCGGCCGACATACTCGGACACACCTTCTACGACATGAAAACTGGGGAGTTCAAGATAAGGAAGGGCCCAATATTCGCCAACGTCGTTCTCGTGGACGAGATAAACAGGGCATCACCAAAGACCCAGTCAGCCCTCCTTGAGGCAATGGAGGAAAGACAGGTCACAATAGAAGGAGTAACGCTCAAACTGCCGGAGCCATTCATAGTGATAGCGACCAGAAACCCCGTTGAGCTGGAGGGCGTTTACAACCTTCCAGCGGCACAGGTGGACAGGTTCATGATGAAGATAGACCTAACCTACCTCGATGAAGAGCACGAGAAGCTCATGCTCAAAAGAAAATCCCTGGGCAGGTTCAGCACGGCGCGGGGAGTGGTTCCGTCATCCGAGATACTGAACGCGAGGAGGGAATTTAGAAAGGTTCACGTCAGCGATGCGATAATAGACTACATATACTCCATCGTTAAGGAGACGAGGCTCGACGACAGGGTGATACTGGGGGCATCTCCGAGGGCCGGAGAGCACCTCCTCCTCGCCGCAAAGGTGCACGCGTACCTACAGAACCGGAGCTACGTCATACCCGATGACGTCAAGAAGCTCGCCCCGCCGGTCCTGGCCCACAGGATAATAGTAAAAGCCGAGTACGAGATAGACAACGTTACCGGAAAGGAGATCGTACAGGACGTCCTAGACAGAGTAGAGGTGCCAACTGAATGAGGAGGACAGACCTGCTCCTCTCCCTGGCGGCCGTGCTCTCCGCCGGGGCGTATCTAACGGGGAACACCGCCCCAGCCCTC
>JAMONK010000014.1 GCA_027065835.1 Thermococcus sp.
AACGGTGCGCCGAGGGGCATGGAACACTGCATTGATGTCGGCTGTCTCATAGTTGACGGTCACTGCCACCGTGCCGTCCATGCCGAGCAGAACGTCATAGCGATGGCTGCCAGAAAGGGTATAAGCCTCGAGGGAGCGACCCTCTACGTCACCCACTTTCCCTGTGACATATGCTTTAAACTTGTCATCAACTCCGGGATAAAGGAGATAGTCTACGAGGAGATGTATCCCAACGAGGCGACGGAAATTCTGCTCAGAGAAGCGCGGGAAAAAGGCATAGTAAAGATAAGGCAGTTCAAGCTCTCCAAGGATCGGGTGAAGCTGTTCCTTGAGGAGCTCTTCAGGGGGATGTAGGACACTCACACATCCTTTTCCATCCTCTTCAGACGCTCATTGATCTCCTCCAGTTCTATGGCTATTTTTCGTGTGAGCTCCGTGATCTCCCGCTCCGTCCTGTCTATCTCAACGTAAAGCCTGAAGAGGAAGACGTAAGCCAGGCCAATGGACACCACGAACAGGGCATCGAGCCCGCGACCGAGGCCCAGCAGGTTCTTGATCTCCGTCGAGATGGCTATGGGGAAGAGACCCACGACCCCAAAGACGGCCATTATAAACACCCAGGAGATAAAACTGGACCAATCTATTCTTCCCCTCCGGTACTCCAGCACAAGGTGGAACAGGAGGTACGCAACCACTATAAGCGTCAGGTATTGAACGACGTACATACCATCACCTCAGTTTATCGAACAGCAGATTAAGGGCAATCTTAAGCCCTTCGAGGACGTTCGTCCCCTTCTTCATGGAATATTCAGTATAAACGGCCTTTATAGGGACTTCAACTATCCTGCACCCGTGCTTTGAAGCCTCGATTATGATCTCACTGGAGACTGCGTAGCGGTCGCAGGTTATACGTATCTTCGATGCACATCCTCTGTTAAAGCATCTGAGGCCGCTTTGACTGTCACTTACGTACTTACCTGCAAAAAGGGAGGTTATTGCGTCAAGAATCGTGTTGCCAAGCCGTTTTACAAACGGCATTTCACTGGTATCACCTTTGAGGCGGGAACCGACGGCAAAATCCGCCCTGCCCTCAGCAACGGGCTTCATAACCCTCAGGGCATCGCTTATGAGGTGCTGCCCATCGGCGTCAAACGTGAGGACGAGCCTTCCGTTCTTTCTAACGGCGTAGGCCAGACCCGTTCCCAGCGCCCCGCCTAGACCGCGGTTGACGAGGTGTGTGAGAACGTGAACGCCCTTTGATCTGGCTATCCCCAGTGTCCCGTCCCTGGATCCATCGTTGACCACGAGTATCTCCTCCTTTCGGAAGTACCTGAGGAGGTTGTCCAGAACCCCTCCTATCGTCCTCTCCTCGTTGTACGCCGGCACTACAACGAAGGTGGAGAGGATGTTCTCCAGAAGCGGCTTGAGTTCGACGAGCGTCGGCACCTCAAAGTTGGGCTCGACAGGAACGTCAAAGCTCATCCTCCCCGACGTGTGCGACGTTACAAGAACGCTGAGTGCACCAATCTGAGCCGCGGGAAGAACGTCGTAGCCGTGGTCGCCGACAACCAGGACCTTCGCAGGGTCGACCCCGAAATGGGCCACTATGCGTTCAAGCTGGCCGGAGTTGGGTTTGAGCTCCTCGGGTGAAACATCGTCCCTGGTGGAGACCATCGAGAAGTACCTCCCCAGGTCGTGAAGCTCAAGAGCCCTCAGCGTCGCCCGCCTGGAACTCCGGGTCATTATCGCCAGGGCAACGCCCCTGCGTTTCAGCATGTCAAGGACTTCCCTCGCCCCTTCGAAGAGGAAGCTGTTCTCAATTCTCCTAGTTTCAAGGTTCACCATTATTTCATAGAGCTCTTCGAAGTTCCTGCCGGTCTCCGCCGCTATTCTGCGGATGCTCTCGTACATTGGGGTCAGATCCCCAACGACGCCCTCCGGGATTCCCAGGGATAAAAGCTCGGATTTGAGGCTCTCCTTGAGCTCTGTAAAGGACTGTTCTGCACCTATCAGGGTTCCATCGAGGTCAAAGACCACCAGCCTTATGTCCATTTTGCCCACCGAAGGGTTTATTTTCCCAGACATCAACGGAATCTGGTGTCAAATGTGATGTGGGCATCCCCTCTTATAGGTTTAACCCTGTCACTCGTGCTGACCCCATACGTTGGACGGATAATGACCGCCGCGGGGATAACAGGGAAGGACATCCACAAACCCAACCCGTACGATGTTCCGGAGATGTGTGGAATTGCGGTTCTCCTTTCCCTGCCTATCGCACTAAGCCCCGCGCTGGACGAGAAAACTGCCATGGCCATGCTGCCGTTCCTTCTCTTCGGGATCGTCGGGGTCTTAGACGACACGACGAACCTGCGGCAGCTTCATAAGGTTATTCTCTCCCTCTTGGTCTCGATTCCCGCCGCGTTCATCGCGGTCCCCCATACGGTCAACGTGTTCGGGCTATCCCTCAACTTGGGAATGCTGTACCTCCCCTTCGCGGTGCTCTTCGTTACGGGATCCGCAAATCTCGTCAACCTCCTGGCGGGCTTCAACGGGTTGGAGGTTGGGACCGCCGGGATAGCCCTGTTTTTCCTGGGCCTGATTACCGGGGGCACGGCCCAGCTCATTGCCCTGACCGGGGCCGCCGTATCCCTGGGGTTCCTCTGGTGGAACCGGTACCCCTCCAGGGTATTCCCAGGAGACACCGGAACGCTCGCCTTAGGCGCGCTCATCGGCATCGTCGGTATCATCGGAAAAGTGGAAGCCTACGCCGCACTGCTCCTCATCCCCCATTTCCTGGACTTCATCATCAAAACCAGCGTCAGGTTTGGGGTAAGAAAGCATGGAAGGACGAGGGTCAGGGCGGATGGAACCCTTCAAGCCCCCCCGTACCCGAGTTTCCTGGGGTTGATAATGAGGAGCGTCAGGGTAACCGAACCGAAGCTCGTCGCGATGGTGTGGTCTATTGAGACAGTCCTCGGTCTTTTTTCACTGGCTCTTCATCTATGACCTTCACCATCCCAAAACCGTACCTCGTCTTTTCTCCAAAGCCGTTCTCATACCCAAAGCGGGCTATGTCCATGGAACCGTGGTAACGGAACACCATCAGCGAGCCGCGGTAGTACGTGTCCCTGACCAGAATCCGGACCGGCTTGAACTTTATCACGTCTATGCTGAAGTCCCTGTCCTCGGGCATACTACCGTTGAGGGCGGAGTAGCGCATCAGCATGACCTTCCTGAGCCTCTCAAAAAAGCTGTTCTCGTTGGGGTAGAGGTCCCAAACCTTCATCCTGCCCCCGTCAAGTTTCAAACTGCGAACCATTATGGGGCTGAGCGTTGAAAATAGGACGCCGTCCCGTAGCCTGGGCTCGCGGAGAACCTTTATGTCCTCGGCAACGAAAGATGCATCCTCGATCTTCAGGAGGGGGCTGTCCATAAAACCCTCCACTATGGCCTTTATAACATCGGAGGAGGATGAGGATATGTACAGGGAGACCTCACCGGATAGAACCCGTATTCCCCTGTCCGGAAGGAGCTCCCGTTTGCGAACCATTATCCGAGAGAACGTGAAGTAGTCTATGTGGCTAACCTCAACGTTGTGGGCCAGCTCCGGCGAGATCAGGAACATCTTCTCCAGAAGCTGCTCGTACACTTCGTAATTGTAGTTGAAGGGAAGAACAGTGTCTTCCTCCACAGGCCGAAATTTTATCTCGATTCTCAACTTTATCACGCCCCGCTCATACGGTACCGCACTCATGACCCGGTAATAATCTACGAGAACAAACTTAATAAAAATTTCGTCAAAATACCGGCCCACCATTACTTCCCGTCCTAGCAAAACCATGGGGGAAGCGGCCAAAAGTATATAAGTTCCACCCGCGAACTGATGGATAGAGTTAAAAGGACTCTTCTACAGAAGACCAGCCAGAGAGGTGAGGATTATGAGTATTGAAGATGTTGATGTTAAACCCTCAGAGGAATACGATGACTACATCACGTACCTGAAGAGACGTATCAGGCAGCTTGAACTCCAGGTGAGAACCCTGGAGGCGGACAAGGAGAGACTGGAGAGAGAGCTGTCACGGCTGCGCATGGAGATGTCGCGTCTGAGACAGCCCCCCGCATTTGCGGGAACAGTGATAGAGATGCTGGATGAGGACAGGGCCATAGTGCAGAACTACAACGGGCCCAGGTTCGTGGTGAGGATCGCACCGTGGATAGAGAGGGACAAAATAAAACCAGGCTCAAGGGTGGCCCTCGATCAGAGGACCATGGCCGTAGTTGAGCTGCTGCCGAGCGAGAAGGACCCATCGGTGCTGGGATTCGAGGTAATAGAGAGACCGAGGATGAGCTA
>JAMONK010000015.1 GCA_027065835.1 Thermococcus sp.
CTCGATAATCTGCAGGCCCTTCTCACGTGAGACCGGGGGAAAATGTGTGTTCAAAGGGGCCGGCAGGGAGGACGGTGATGTCAGGATGCTCGGCAATGGAAGGCCGTTCATCCTCGAGATAAAGAATCCGCGGAGGAGGAGTGTTGACCTCGAATCCGTGGTAGCCGAGATAAACTCTGGGGGTAAGGTTGAGGTTCTGGACGTGCGATTTACATCAGGAGATGAGGCAAGGAGGGTTCTAACGGGCAGTCACCGGAAGGAGTACCTGGCCACGGTTTTCGTTGAGGAAGGGATAAGCCCCGAGGAGGCCGAGGTAGTTGCAAGGAGGCTTGAGGGCACTGAGGTTCGGCAGAGGACTCCCCGCCGCGTAAAGCGTTCGAGAGCGGATAAAACCCGGGTAAAAAAGGTGTACCACGCTGAGGTCAGATGGATGGACGAGCAACGCTTCGAGCTTAGGCTTGTAACCGACGGGGGTCTTTACATCAAGGAGCTTATTTCGGGCGACGGAGGAAGAACGAATCCCTCCGTGAGCGGTATCCTGGGCAAGCCGGCGTTGTGCGAGAGCCTCGATGTGATTAACATCCTCGACGACTGAAAACTTTATAAACGCTTCCTTCTGATTGGGTTACGAAGCCATAACAGGCTTAGTCCGTATGCCGAAAAGGCTGCCGTTAAGCACGCTGCAACCCCTTCGCTTAATTGCGGGATGGGTAAAAGGTTGTGAGGTGATTGAGATGGTCAAAAAGGCGCACAGCTTTAGGAAGAAAACGAGGGGCAAACTCAGCAAGAGCCCGAGGAGGAGAGGTATCCCCCCACTTACCCGGTTCCTTCAGGACTTTGAGGTTGGCCAGAGGGTTCACATAGTTATCGAACCCAGCTACCACAGGGGAATGCCGGACCCGAGGTTCCATGGAAGGACTGGAACCGTTGTCGGCAAGCGTGGGGACGCCTACGTGGTTCAGATAAGGGACGGCGGCAAGGTCAAGACGTTCTTTGTTCACCCCGTTCACCTCAGGCTTCAGAAGGGATGAAGATGATAAGCAGGAAGAAGCTCGAGGAGAGGTATCTCACTATAGCCGAGGCAAAGGAACTCCTCGAGAAGCGCAAGGCAGAGGGTGTTGAAGAAAACCCCGAGGAGCCGATGTTCTACGAGGCCAGGATTAGCCTTGAGCATGCGGAGCGCTTTGTGAAGCTCCGGCCGGAGCAGGCAGTGGAGCTCAAGGAAAAACTCACTGACCTCTTTGAGTGGCTTGACGAGCGCCTTGCCGCGAAACTTGTTGACCTGATGCCGGAGGATTACTTCGACATCCGCATCATCTTCTCCAAGGAGGACTACATGCCCACTCCTGAGGAGGCTGAGGAGATTATAAGGCTCCTCGATGATTACAGGGAGTGAATCCCCTTTCCCTTTTCTCAACAAAGTATAAAAACTCTGGACCGGTATAGTTTTGGGGGAGAGAAAATGGATCACTATAGAAGGCACTCCTATAGGGAGAGCATCGAGAAGAAGCGGCGGAATCTTGAGTATGAGGAGTACGCATACGTGCTGGACTACCTTCCGGAGGGATTCACCGACCTGCGGACCGGGAGAAGGACTGGAAAGCCGGTGGCCCAGGTGATCGGTGAGAAGGCTTTCACGCTCTTGGAGGTGGCACCCAAGACGGATCTAATGCTGTACGAGAGAATATTCGTCGGGAAGGGGCCGCGCGACAAAGTTCTTATGATAAACCGAAAGATCTCCTACGATGAACTTACCGCAACCGCCAAGGCCGAACTCCCCTACGTCGTTGAGGAAATCGTCAAAAACAATGAGGAGCGCTTTGTCAAGTTCTTCAACCTGGCGCCCCCCGTAACCAACAGGCTGCACAGCCTGGAACTGCTTCCGGGCATTGGAAAGAAGCACATGTGGGAGATCCTGGAGGAGCGCAAGAAAGAGCCCTTCAAAAGCTTTGAAGAACTGAAGGAGCGGGTAAAGGGACTGCCCGACCCCACTAAAATGATATCCAAACGTGTTGTTGACGAGATAATGGGTAAAGACCGATACAAGCTGTTCGTGGGTCACAGGAGGATATTCAACGTATGAGGGAACGCCTCTTCTCACTTATTTCCAAGTACGGTCTCAAGGCCAGCCACGAACTGGGGCAGAACTTTTTGATAGTGCCCGATGTGGTGGAAAGGAACGTGGAACGGGCAGGGCTCTCGGAGAGGGATGTGGTCCTTGAGGTTGGTCCCGGTCTGGGCGTTCTGACTGATGCACTCAGCAGGGTTGCCGGCAGGGTCTACGCAGTTGAGAAAGACCCGCGGCTGGTTCGTATCCTGAGGGAGGAGTACGACTGGCCTAACGTGGAGATCATTGAGGGGGATGCGCTGAAGGTTGAGTTCCCCGAGTTCAATAAGGTGGTTTCCAATCTCCCATATCAGATCTCCTCTCCAATAACCTTCCGTTTTCTGAGACACGGATTTGAGAGGGCGGTTTTGATGTATCAGCTCGAATTCGCGGAGAGGATCGTGGCGAAACCGGGTGACAGAAACTACTCACGTCTGTCATTGATGGTTCAGGCAAAGGCCACCGCGGAGATCGTTGAACGTATTGGTCGCGGTGCATTTTGGCCGAGACCGAAGGTGGATTCAGCCGTGGTGCTGATAGAGCCAAAGGCCCGGGCCGATGCGGTGGATCTTGATGAGAACCTTGTGAGGGCCCTATTTCAGCACAGGAGGAGCACCGTCCTTGCTGCGTTGAAAAAGTCTTACCGTATGCTCGGTATGAACAGGGATGAGTTCAAGAGAATCAGGCCCGCACTCGCAAGCGTACCCCACGCAGAAAAGCGGGTGTTCTGTCTCTCCCCGGAGGACGTACTGGAAATTGAGGATGTGCTCAAGGGCATGGGGGTTCTCAAGCCCCCTCGAGGGAGTCCCTGAGCTCCTTGAGCTTCTGATAGTGCCCTTCTTCGATGCGGGCTAGGTGTTCAAAGAGCTCTTTCATGTCCCCGGACGTTTCCCCAGCCAGGTAAATGTACACGTCCCTGGCTATCCTCTCGCTCTCCATGAGAATCGTTATCAAGTCGTCAAGCCGTCCTTTCTCGATATACTCCATCAATTCATCCAGGGACAGTTCAATTTCTATGCTGGGAACGTTCGTCTTCACAAGCCCCCCGTTTTTGTACCTTCCCTTATATTCTCGGAGGAGGATTTCGGCATGTTCAGCGCTCTCACGGGCAAGCTTCTCGAACAGTGCAGGTATTCGTTTGTCCCAGCTGTATTCCCGTGTCCTCTTAGCGAGGGTATTGTAAATCTCCGCCTCATCAAGTTCAGCGCTTATCCAGTAGGAGAGCAGGCTCTGGCTGTCAAGCTCTTTGAGTCCGGCTACGATTTCGCGCACGGTCCGCTTATCCTTGTCGGAAAGCCCCTCCCTCAAGGCTATCACCGATTACGTCATTCACACCCTACCTTTTTAAACCCTCTGAAACGATGTGCTACCATGATAGTGGCCATTGTGGACGGTTACACCGATGAGCCGGCAGGTCTGGGGGTTCCACCGTACCTGGGTATCTATCCCAGGTATGCGTACGGGGCGGTAAAGAAGGCCAGAGACAATGCCACAGTCTTTTATCTGACAATAGACGACCTCAGGGCAACTTTTGAGGGTGAACAGGGGGTAGCCACCAAAAACAAGACCCCAAACTTCCCCAAAGCGCGGGAAATCCTTCAAAAGGCTAACCTCCTCGTTTACATCGGCGGCCTGCACACCCCCGGTAAATACCTGTCAGCGGTTCCCTCTCAGGTTGAGGAAGTGGCCAAGTTTCTGAAGTCCCTTCCTGGAATTAAAATCCTCGGTGGACCAGCCTTCATGGGATCGGCCCATGCCGGGGGTACGAGGATAAGCTCTCGTGAGCTAATGCTGGCGGAAACGGTTTTTGATCATATAGTCTATGGAGACCTTGAGGCGTTTCTTTTCGACTACTTAACCAATCCCAAGGATGCGGACCCCTTCCGCTTCAGAACGTATACCGAATTACGCGATTATGCAATTATTGGAGCCGAGGTCGTCAAACAGTTTCCGGACTACCCCGACTTCGTCATCGTCGAGATTGAAACCCAGCGCGGCTGTCCAAAGGCGATGGGCATTGGCGGTTGTTCCTTCTGCACTGAACCGGTTAGGTACAGAACCGTCGAGGACAGACCCATAGGGGATGTGGTCGCCGAGGTGAAGGCACTATACGACCTCGGTGTGAGGCACTTCCGCGTCGGAAGACAGAGCTGTATATTTTCCTACATGGCAAAACCTAACGGTCGGGTTC
>JAMONK010000016.1 GCA_027065835.1 Thermococcus sp.
GAGGCCCACTTCAGGCCGTACGCTGAGAGGTACGGTGTCGGGCTGGTGGTTGAGGACACCCTGCACGAGGAGGAGAAGCTTGGAACAGTGGGGGCGCTGAAGAAGGCCGTCGATGAGCTCGGTTTGGACGACTACCTGGTGATAGCCGGGGACAACATCTTCTCCTTCGATCTGAGGGACTTTCTGAACTGCTACAACGGAACGCCCCTGATAGCGGTGTACGACGTCGGTGATCCAGAGCTGGCAAGGCGCTACGGTGTCGTTGTACTGGAGGGGGACAGGGTAGTGGAGTTCCAGGAGAAACCTCCCAAGACGGAGTCCACCCTTATAAGCACGGGGGTGTACGCCCTTCCGGCCGAAACGGTGAAGTTGATCGACGAGTACCTGGGGGACGGCAACAAGGACGCCCCCGGCTACTTCCTGGAGTGGCTTGTAAATAGGGGTACTGCCGTGCACGCGTACCGCTTCGACGAGTACTGGTACGACATCGGGAGTGCCGACAGCTACCTGGAGGCCCTGAAGACCCTGCTGAAGGAGAACCACGTTGAGGAGATCCAGATAAGCCCATACGCCAAGATAATTCCTCCGGTGGTCATAAAGAAGGGTTCCAGAGTCCTGGGCCGTTCAATAATAGGCCCTTACGCCTACATAGGTGAGGGCTGCCTGATAGAGAACTCGGACATAAGCGATTCGATAATCTTTGGGGAGACCGTCATCCGGAACTCAACGATATGGCGTTCCATAATCGATGAGAAGTGCGAGATAAGAAACCTCGAGCTGAAGAAGAGCCTCGTCGGAGGGCACGCGAAGATACAGAGGGGGGACTGAACCTGGAACTCGATGAAACGTCCCCTCCTCCCCAGTGTACTAAAAAGTGCAGCACCCGCAAGGCTTTTATCCCGGGATTACCATCAGGGTATGGAAAGTATAGGGGGGTTTGAATGAAGGGCGGTGAGTTGGGAGGGAAGGCCTCTCGTTTTATGGAGTTCATCACAAAACCCCGTTACGCGGTCCCCGTTCTGCTCACGGTAGCGGCCTTTGTTAGACTCCTGCCCATGCGCTTCAAGTACCTCCTCGGCTACGACCCCTACTTTCACCTGGCTTACATCCGGTACGGACTGACCCACGGGTGGGTCAACTTCTTCCCCTACGCCATTGGGCCATGGGGGATGCAGATCGGACTCTTTCATCCCCTGGGTCTCTGGATGACGCCGGCCTACATTTACAGGGGGCTCTCGGTCTTCGGGGTCTCCCTCTACAACTCCTTCAGGCTAACCCCCGTTATCTTTGGTGTCCTGACGGTGCTTTTCTTGTACCTGACGGTTTTAAGACTGTACGGCGGGAGGGAGGCGTTTCTATCCTCGCTGTTCCTGGCCGTGCTCTTCGGGCACGTGTTCCGCTCGATGGCCGGCTACTACAGGGGGGACAACTACATGCTGTTCTGGTACAGTGTGAGTCTGTTCGGTGTAAGCCTCGCGCTCTCGGTCAGGAGAAAAAGGGATCGTAGGAGGCTGCTGTTCTACCTCATACCCTTCTTCGCAAGCGGCTTTGCCGCCGCCTTCTGGCAGGCTTACTATCCGATATTCGCCTTCCTATTGGGCAGCGCCCTGACCCTGGCCCTGGGTGCGTTCATCCTCAGGAAGAACGTGTATTTCGAGGACGCGCTTGCCCTCACTGTTTCCACGGCATTTGGGGCCCTTCTCGCCAACTTCATAGGGGGCCGTTTAAACTACGGGATGGTCGGGGCGGACCGCTGGCTCGGCAGGGAGTTTGCAAAGGAGTTCGGCCTGCACTTCGGGTTCATCAAGGACGCTTTTCTTCTCGCCTTCCTCAGGTACGCCGTCCCGGCGGCGATCGTCGTTATCTTTGCCCTGATGGTCCTCTCACGGTTCGTTAGGGAGGAGAGGCGGAGGCTGCTCATCGCCGGCATCGGGCTCGCGGTCGCCCTGATGGTGGGGTTGAGGTACTACGGGCGCGTGGATGCCCTGGTCCACCGGCTTTTCCCTGCCTCTCCCATAGCCGAGACCCAGAGAACCTCCCTCAGCGCCGCTTGGACCGCCTACAGTGCCGCCGTTCTGATGGTGCCCGCGTTCCTCCTCAACTTTCTCCCAGGGAGGGCCAAGATGAGGGACTTCTTCCTCCTAGGGCTGCTCCTCGTGGTCGGACCGATGGTGTTCCTCTGGACGAGGTTCCTCTTCATGGGATCGATTGCGGTTGCGCTGACGGCGGGCATCGGGAGCATCACTCTCTATGAGCTCCTCAGGCCCAGGGTGGAGACCAGAAAACTGGGGGCTCTCCTCCTGGTATCGTTGATTCTCCTGGTGCCGGTGGTGACCGCGGTCCAGGGGGTTCAGAACACTCTCGATGCCAGACCCTTCGTCAACGGCTACTGGGTGAGGGGCCTGACGTACCTGGGCGAACATTCCAACATAAACGATGTCATCATCACCTGGTGGGATCACGGACACTGGGTGACCTACTACGCCGGCCGGGCGCCGGTGGCGCAGGGGGGCCCGAACCGGTGGGTGGCCCAGTACTACCTGGGCCTCAGGAAGCCGGGGGAGCTGATGGCCCGAGGGGTTGACTACGTGATCGTTTCGTACGACACCCTCCTGAAGTTCGGGGCCGTGCTCGAGACGGCGGGGGTTCAGTCGGGGGAGTACGGTTTTGTCCTGATGCCCCCCACGGGAAGGTACGGGAACGTTCTGATGTTCTCCAGGGACGGTTACTCGATTCTTCTCCAGCTAGGCCAAGGGACACCTGAGGCCGTTGTCAGAGTTGGAAAGGCATCCTTTGAACCGAAGGAGCTCTATCTGGAGGCCGGGGACTCCATAAGGGGGTTCTCGATGGGAAGGATGGTGAACCAGCAGGCGTACGTTTACGTCAACCTCAACTACGGCTACGCGGTGCTCATGAACGAGAAAACGTTTGAGACGCCGCTGGCGAAGCTCATGTTCACGGGGAACCTGACGAACTACAGCCCCGTCTACTCGGACGGTGGGATGCTCAAGATATTCAGGTTCGAACACCCGAACGTAGCGGTTACCGCTGGGAACGGTTCCGTCGTGCTGAGATTCGATAACGCCACGGGCACCGGTCTGGGGATACTCGGTTACCTTGACAACGGGACGCTCGTCTTCAGGAAGTGGTACGGTGTTCATGGGAAGAGCGAGTTCATCCTGCCCGAGAACCTGAACGGGAGCGTTGTCGTGAGGTACACGTACGTCCGGAAGAAAACCGTGCTTGACAGGGGGGTCTTCAGGATTAAGGATGTGTTACGGGAGAGCTAAATGTATCATCAGGACTTATTCTGTTTTATCCCCTTCCCAAGCTCCATCAGCAGTTTTTCCTTAGCCTCAAGTTCCTCCCTGAGGGCCATGAGCTCCCGCTGGAGGTCAGATATGATCATCCAGCAACGGACGCGCTCCTCGAAGAGGATGCGGCTTAACCGGAACCGCCTGTAGCCATTGCCCTTGAACTTTTTATCGATGTCCTCCCTGGCATCCTTCAGGAGGTACTTGGCACCCTCAACGTTCCCTCTTTCGAACAGTTTAAGCGCACTGAGCTTCCTCAACCCGATGGAGGCGGCCCTGAATTCATCCTTGATTTCGTCGATCATCTCCAGGAGCATGAGGTAAAAATCACCTTTGACTTTCTGCTTTTTCTTCAGAACTTTTAAGTACCTCCAGCCCTGGTTGTTTATCCGGTACATGTACTTGTAGCCGCAGTTGTAACGCTTTCCATGTTTGTTCACACACTCCCTCTCAACCCTCTCCCGCCGCAGGAAGCCCATCGTGTAGAGCCTTCTGAGGTCGTTGGAGATAAGCTTGGGACGGAGTCTCTCTGGGAGTCTAGGGTCATCGATGATGGAGGGTAAAATTGCCTGAAGATCCTTGGTCACGGTTCGAGTGTCGAACTCATCTTTCTGGTAGCGCCAGGCGAGGAACGTCAGCAAAAATCTGAAGTTGAGGAGGGGTTTCGCCAACATCATCACCTTATTAGATGATGAGCCCCCGTGATTTTTAGGCTTTCCGGGGAGGATCGGGATTCGCGGAGGATATGCGTGAACTCTTGACGCATATTCAAAATCCGAACATGGGAATATGGATCAACGGCGCAAATTCCAGAGTTCAGCAAAAACTTGCAAAAAAAGAAAGAAATTAATCTTCGTAAAATCCCTCAACTCCTGAACTCTCTAGGTTAGAACCGCCCGACCATCTCGGCCAGAATCCTCCTCAGAGCATAATTTTGAAGCTTAGGGGA
>JAMONK010000017.1 GCA_027065835.1 Thermococcus sp.
GTGGTTTCAATGGCTAGATACAAGGACATGAAAATTACGGTATCGGGCAGGAGACTCGGGCCCACTAAGATGGTGGTGAAAGCCGGGGATTTTGAGATAACCGTCGATAAGCTCGGGGGAGAGGCCCCCAGTCCATTGGACTACATTCTCGCTGCCCTGGCTGGCTGTATGAACATCGTGGGAACCCTCGTCGCTAAGGACATGAAGATAAACATCGAGGACATCAGCATCGAGATCGAGGGCACCTTCAACCCAGGGAAGCTCTACGGCAACGGTTCCGAACGGGCCGGCTACAAGGACGTCACGGTCAAGATAAAGGTCAAGAGCGATGCCGATGAAGAAACCCTCAAGGAGTGGCTTGAGAAGGTTGAGGAGCGCTGTCCGGTCAGCGACAACCTGGCGAACGTAACCCCAACCCGGGTGGAGGTTGAGAAGCTCTGAGCATGTTCATGTTTTTCACATTTTAAACGTGGGACGCCCGCACTCCTCCGTCCCGCCATCAGGACCACATCACTTGAGCCCTGGACTTTTCTAATGGATTCATGTGCATATGGGGGCTCGAAGAGAAATTAAAAAGCCTACCTCATGGGTCAAGGGGATATCCGGATTTTCTCGGCGGCGTCTCGCTCCAGGAGGACCTCGGCGATCTGACGGGGTAGAACGACGAGGTCTCCAGCCTTGAATGGCCCGTACTCCTTGAGTTCAGGATCCAGGATCTTGGGCAGGTCGATTTTAACGATGTACGCCTCGTGGACGCCCGCTTTGGTGGGCTCCTCAACCCTCTCTTCCGCGGCGGATTCCATCTTCTCCTCAGGAAGCTCCATGGGGAGCTCCTCACGTTCGATGAAAGCCCGCAGAATCGTGAAGATCCTCCTCTCCTCGGCGGTCATGGAGTACGGTAGGCCCTCAACGGCTAGGTCAACTATTTTGTGCAGTCTGACCCTTATGATGTCCCTCATCAGACGTTCGGCTATGTTGAGCTGGGCGGTGTACAGGTGCTCCTCTATGTCGTCGCCACGCTCATGTGAGTTCTCCGCGTTCAGCTTCAGCGCCTTTATCAGGCTGTCGTACTCCGAATAGAAATCATCGTCGAGGGATACCAGGTCCCCTGATGAAAACTCCTCCTCAAGGAGCTCCCTGAGCTTGACGATGTCCATCACACCACCGCCTCGGAGGGAAGAATAAAGATCAGTCCTCCACGCGCGGTGCGAGGAGGAACGTAAGCCTACCCTCGTCCCTTATCGGGTAGTCCATCTGAAGGGGCATCTCGTTGCCGAACTGGATTATCACCTCGTCGGCTTTGCCGATGCCCTTGAGCATGTCAGCCAGGTAGCTGATTCCATAGGCGCTCTTGGTCTCTTCCTGCACTTCGAGGTCCAGGAGCCCCTCGTCCTCGAGGGTGAGCTTAATCTCGACCTCGTTGGTCTCGCCCTCTGCCTTCATGGTGAACTCGTTCTCGGTGGCCATGAACTTAATCGCGTCGCTGACGAGGGAAGCGTCCTTAACGGCCTCCTTGAGAACCTCACCGAGGACGATGACCTTGGCGGTGAACGGCAGCTCAGGAAGGTCGAGCTCCAGCTCCTCAACCTCTATGAGGGGAAGGCGGAAAGTCCTCTTGGCGGTGCCCTCGAACGTAACCTCAAGGAAGTTCTCCTTGCCCTTTCTGAGGATGAGGGTGTCCTTGTTCTTTCCGCGCTTGAGTATCTTCTTGAAGTGGTCCATGTTCAGGCCGATGGTCTCGATCTCCTCGACCTCGTACTTGGAGAATATGCTCTCCGGAAGGTTGAGGTCTATGAGGACGACCCTGCTTGGGTCCATGGCGCGCATGCTGATACCGTCTTCGGTAACCTTGAACGCGGCCTCATCAATGAGGTTGCTTGCGGTGGATATCAGGTCTGCAAAATCCTTGGCACCATCAAAAACTATCTCGAACGGCATCTTCATCACCTTCCAGCATCTTAAGCATGAGCTTAACTCTTTCTTTACCTCTCCATAGATAAGTTTTTCCGTTGTCCGTATCGGGTATTCTCCGGTAGGCCTCATCAAGCTCCTTCAGGGCCTTCTGCGCGAGCCTTTTCAGGACCTCACGTTCCGCCTCGTTCACTCGTAGGCCCTCCATACGTGGCCGCATTTGGTGCACTTGTAGAATATCGTGCTCGGCTCATCGCCGGCCCTCGTCTGCATCTCCCACCAGTAGGCGGTGTCGTTGCCGCACTTCGGACAGGTTACCTTGGTGGTCGGCAGGGTCGTGACGTCCTGCTCAACGACGATGATTCCCTCGTCGGGCTTATGTTCTATCTTCTGGGTGATCTTTGTTTTCTCCCTGTCCTTCTCCTCGTCAAAGGGCTCTTCGTAACCGCATGAGCGGCAGACCCAGACTTTCCTTTTCCTGTCCGGAAGCATGAGGTTGCCGCATTTTGGACAGAACTTCATTTTTTCTCACCCCTTTAGCCGAGGGTTCGGTATGTGAAAGGAGGATAAAAAGTTTTGCCACACTCATTCCACTATCTCAAACTCGGCCGAGAGCGTTATCTCCTTCCGCCCCAGGTCTGGGCCTCTGTCCTCGACGGAGACCGTTTTAACTATCCTGTACCTCCCCGGAGGCAGGGGCTTGAGGGTTCCAAAGGCGCTACCCCCCTTCACAAGGATGGCCAGCGGCACCCTCTGACTCCAGCTGCCGCCTGGCGGTATCATGTAACCGATCATCGTGAACGTCAGTCCCGTCTCAATGGCCTTCCAGCTGCCGTTCTCGAACCTGTAGAACATGTAGTATTCCCCCAGGAGGAGCGTTTTGTTTCCGTTGTTGATTATCGTGAGGGTCATGTTGTCCCCAACGTGGTAGGTGCTGCCGTCGAGAACCAGGAGGGCGGAAGTTTGAGAAACTCCAGTATTTTCTGGGGGAGTGCCCTCCCTCGAATCTTCAAGATAAATAACGGCCGAGACAATGAGAAGGATAGCAATGACCCCAACCAATTCCCGATTCATCTGCCTCGCCCTCTCACCTCGAACTCGGCGTGTTCGTAGATGCAGACCCCCTCCGAGCATACCTGCTTTTCGATCCTGTAGCTTCCGCTCTCGAGGTTCAGCTTTGAGAGGTCTATCTTCTGTTCCCAGCTTTTACCGGGTCCCACCTCTACCACCACAGCGGGAAAGACCAGGTTCAGCTGGACCTCAACCCAGCCTCCGTTTTCTCTGCGGTAAAGCCTGAATCCGTAACCTGTCCTGAGAGTGGAATTTTGATGGTTGGCAACGGTTAGAATCAGGGTATCCTCCGGCGAGTACACGCATTTATTGAGGTGGATAACGATGGAGGTGTCCTCAACAGGTACTATGGGGCCGAGGTTGGCGGCGTTTTCAGGGATCTTTCCCTGGCTTCCTCCCTGAGGATTTCCCTGTGTGAGGAAAACCTGGTACGCGAAAACCACACCGGACAGCAACAGCAACACGAGGATCACGCGCTTCATCTTCATCGTATCAATCTTCGCACTTGCGGGTATTAAACGTTGCGATGGTTTCAGGACTTGGAGAACGCAGGAACAAAGTGGAAAAGAGAAAGTCACTCCCTGAGCGGGAGCCCGTAGTCGAAGGAGTAGTAAGCCTTCTGGAATCCCTGCCTGAAATAGTAGACGTCCTTCTTGACGCTGAGCGGCTCTTCCCTGTCGATGAGGACGCGCTTGATGAAGCTCGCGATCTCCTTCATGTCATCCTCCATCATACCAACGCGGGTCATCTCCTGGACGCCTATGCGCAGGCCGCTCGGCTTCTCAACTTTCTCAAGCGGATCCCAGGGCAGGAGGTTCTTGTTGAGGATTATGCCGGCCTCCTCGAGGAGTGGGGCTGCCCATCCACCGGCCCCCTCGTGGAGGTCGCTGACGTCAACGATGACCTGGTGGCTCTCGGTGTAGCCCTTGTCCTCGCCGATGACCTTGAAGCCCTCCTCGGCCATGGCCTCCGCGAGGGCCTTCGCGTTCTTGACGACCTGGGCCGCGTACTTCTGACCGTACTCAAGCATCTCCGCGGCGGTGATGACTTTGCCCGCCATGTGGTGGAGGTGGTGGTTGCTGAGAACTCCCGGGAAGATGGCCCACTGAAGCTTTGCCGTGTCATCCCCGATGTTCTTGTAGATTATAATACCGCCCTGCGGTCCAGGGAAGGTCTTGTGGGTGGAAGCGGTTATTATCTCAGCCCCCTCCCTGAGCGGGTCCTGGAACTGGCCGCCGGCTATGAGACCGAGGACGTGCGCGGCGTCGTACATCACA
>JAMONK010000018.1 GCA_027065835.1 Thermococcus sp.
GCATCTATCCTTGGCCCGGCGTGAACCTCAACGGTATTTACTCGGCCAATGAGTTCCTGACGAGGGTCAACCTCATGAAAGCCTACAAGTTCCCAGAATACGACACACCAGTCAAAGTCGGGAAACGGGTGGCCATCATAGGTGGCGGTAACGTCGCTATGGACGCCGCGCGCTCGGCCCTCAGGCTGGGAGCGGAGGCGTGGGTGCTCTACCGCAGAACCAGGAGAGAGATGACGGCGAGGGAGGAAGAGATATGCCATGCGGAGGAGGAGGGCGTTAATTTCATGTTCCTCGTCTCACCAAAACGCTTCATTGGGGACGAGAACGGCAACCTCAAGGCCATAGAGCTTGAGAAGATGGAACTTGGGGCGCCGGACGAAAGCGGGAGAAGAAGGCCGGTTCCAACGGGGGAGACCTTCGTGATGGAGTTCGACAACGCGGTGATAGCCATCGGTCAGACCCCCAACAGAATATTCTACCGGAGCGTCGAGGGACTCAACGTTGATGAAAAGGGCAGGATACTGGTTGACGAGAACCTGATGACGAGTATTCCGGGTGTTTTCGCGGGTGGTGATGCTATCAGGGGTGAGGCGACCGTCATCCTCGCCATGGGCGACGGAAGAAGGGCCGCAAAATCCATCCATGACTATTTGAGCGGGGCACCTTGACCCCTCTTCGTTTACACTTAAACGATGTACACCTCCAGGGTGTCCCCGGTTTCCGCATCGAGCTCTCCGTCCAGTATCACATCCACGATGTCGCCCTCAACCGCGAAGTCCACCTCCCTGTCCTTCATCATAAGCCGCCTTATAGGTACCCTTTCCTTCTTTGAAACCCTGTACCCGGGGTACATAAGTCCATCGAGCACCCTGACCCTGAGATGGTTTTTCCCACCTTCATACTGTTTCAGGACTTCGATTCGTCCTGTAGGCCTGCCCGGTTTGGAGCCGCCCCATCTCCCTCCAAAGATTCGTTTCAGCAAGCCCATGATTATCCTCCGGATTTACTGTGAGGTACCGGGTTATAGCCTTTACCCCGGGTCTGCGATACCGTTATAACCTTCCCTGAGAACCCTGTACGGTGATAAAACATGGGTGTCTACATATTCACACCGGAGGACCTTCTACGATACGGAACCGTTACGGAGGCAGAGCTTGATGTACTGAGGAATGCCATCCTGGAGGGAAAGGATGTTCTCGTCGTTGGCTCCAGCCGCTCTGGAAAGACGAAGCTGGTCGAGGCGTTGGTACACTTCATACTCGACGACAGGAAAGTGGCGGTAGTTACGGCTTACGGAGAGTTCAAGCCCTTCAGGCCCAACATAATCGTCATCGACACCCAGTTCGACAATCGGCCCCTTGAAAAGCGCACCTCTGAGGTGATCTCCAAGATACGGGAGATAGATCCGGACTACGTCGTCGTTGACACCATCCACACCATAGACGTTGCGAGGCTCTTCAGGGAGCTGATAGACGACTACGCCTTTATAGTAACCTCCCTTGTCCTGACCGACGGGATAAAGGATGAGGTCAAGCACTGGCTCGGAATAAGCGGAGAAACGTTCGACAAGTTCGATGTTGTCGTTGAACTCAAGAGGGACTGGAGAACAGGAAAGAAGAGCATAAACCGGATATACCGTGTGCGGGAGGGGGAGCTTGAGCCCATGACATGAATTCACCTTCTCCTCCATCCCAGCACCGAGAAGAGGACCACGTTGAGGACAACCGTCACGCTCAGGGCGAAGATGATGCTGTCCACAGCGATGCCCCCTATCGTTTTCTGGGTTCTTTTGTGCATCACAAGGGAGGAGTAATCAACTGGGTCCATCTTCCTGAGCGGGACGCTTCCGGCTAGAACCGTGCCGTTTTCAGGTGTGAGACAGAGCATGTGGTTCCATGTAATGACGTAGACCTTGAGGTGGGTTTTGTTTATGGTGCAGTTTGAGACGGTTTTTCCAGTTTCGAAGATCAGGCAGTTGCCGTTTGGTTCTATTACCCCCCTCACCCCGATGTGTCCGTCGGTCTGGAAATAGAATTCGCCGGTGGCGGGATTGATCTTCACGACCTCCACGTCCTTTGTGGAGCCTTTATAGGCCAACCTCCTGAAGAGCCTGTAGAGCCTGTCTATTATTGGATTGGAGAAGTGCTCGTCCTCCCAGACCACGTAGTACTGCACCGTCCCGTTCGGCTCTACCATGTAGAGCATCTCCAACGGTCTGTCGTCGGTGGCTGTGTAGACGTAGGGAGCGTACTGCTCGGCCTTTTCGCTTCCCCCTGGGAGGTAGCCCTCGGCGGAGTAACCGGTGGTGTAGAGCCAGACCGCCCAAAAGACGAGGAAATTCAGGAACAACCACAGCGTGAGCGGTTTCTTTGATACCATGTCCCTCACGTTGAAAATTTGGAAATAATGAAACGCAGCACGGTTGCCCTTCACATCCTCTTTTTGAGGTCTTCAACAACCTCGCGGAGGTTGGCGAGCATCTCGTCGATGTCCTCGAAGGTCATGTAGCCCATGTTGCCGATGCGGAAGGTCTTCTCGGCGACGCTTCCGTAGCCCTTGGCCAGCTCAAACCCGCGCTCGCGCATGGCGTTGTAGACGTCGACGCCCTTCATCCCCTCGGGCACGACGACCGCGGTTATGGTCGGGCTCTCGTAGCCGGGCTCCGCCAGAACTGTAAGGCCCATCTCCTTGACTCCCTCGCGGATGGTCTCACTCCTCTTCTTGTACATGTCGAGCCAGGCCTTCTTGCCGCCCATCTTCTCAATGATTCTCAGAACGACGTTGAGGCCGAATATCTGCGGGAGCGGCGGGGTCGAGGGCGTTCCCTTCTTCTTCTCGTTGAACTTCCTGTAGAGCGGGAGGTCGAAGTACCAGCCGCGCTCGGGCATCTTCTCTGCTATCTCAAAGACGCGCTCGCTGACCGCTGCCACGGCAAGTCCCGGCGGGACGCCGAAGGCCTTCTGGCTGCTGGCGAAGACCAGGTCGATGCCCCACTCGTCGAACTTTATGTCCGCTCCGCCCATCGCAGAGACGGCATCGACGAAGAGGAGCTTGTCGTGCTCGTGGACGACCTTGGCCAGCTCGGGAAGCGGGTTTAGGACACCTGCTGAGGTCTCGTTGTAGGTTATCGTGACCGCGTGAACGTCGGGGTTCTTTCTGAGTTCATCGTCGAGCTCCTCGGGCTTTACGGCGTAGCCGGGTTCCTTCTCAAGGATCACCGCTTTCCTTCCGTTGGCCTCGACAACCTCAGCGAAGCGCTTCCCAAATGCCCCGATGACGGTGACTAGGACCTTCCCGCCGCGTGGGACGGTGTTTCTGATGGCGGCTTCCATGAAACCGGTTCCTGAGCTAGGGAAGAGTATTATCTCCCCGTGGTCTGCTTCCAAAAACGTCCTAAGCCGCTGGAGGGTATCGGCGTGGACCTCTTTAGCCTCGGCCGAGCGGTGGCTGAACATCTGCACCGACATTATAGCTAGAACCTCCGGGAAACAGGCGACCGGACCGGCGGTGAAGAGCTTGTACTTGGGCTTGACGAGCTCGTAAACCTCCCTGTAAGCCTCTTCATGCGCCATGTTGAACCTTAACTCCATCGCAACCACCTCGACGGGAGTTCATGGGGAATCTATAAAAGGCTTCTCCTGAGGCCGCCCGACGTTTTCTGAAACTTTTTTCTAATTTTGATGGATTTCACGAAAAGCTTTCAACACCGCTAAGACTTTTAAAGCATGAGGTTAACGTTCAGAAGGTGGTCTGATGGAACGCAAACGCCTCGCCGGGATCCTGCTTCTGATCCTCTCGGCCTTCACCGGAACGATGGCCTTCCGCCTCGCTACGCCCGCGGTGGCATTCTATACGCGCGACATCCTGAAGGCGTCGATGTTCTCGGTCTCGATAGTTTCCACTTCATTCGTCCTCGCCAGGGCGTTCTCATCTATCTCCGGGGGGTTGATGCTTGAGCGGGGAAAACGGCTCCTCTACCTGGGAGCGCTGGCCATGATGTTCAACGCCCTTGCCGTTCAACTCTACCCGTTAACCTCAAACTGGTTTCAGGTTGCCGGAATAAAACTCCTCAACGGCTTCTTGAACGGTCTTAGCTGGCCGATGGCCCAGTTCGTCATAGCGGTTACGACGCCGAACGGGATCAGGGCCAGGGTCACTGCGGTTTACTTCTTCTTTGGAAGTGTTGCGTCCCTGCTGGGCAACTACGTCTACGCCTACACCGTGAACCTTGGTCTATCCGGTCAGATGTGGATCTCCTCCGCGTTCTTCATGCTCACTGGTTTGATAATGCTGGCCGCCTACTACCTGCTCCGCGGCTGGATAACACCGAGGAGGAAGAAGGACTCAAGCGCTGAGAAACTGGCCCTCGACCCCAAGGGCGTTCTGCTCATAGCCGCCCTCATGGCGATCATCGTCGCCTTCACCTCCGGGGAAATAACCTACGTCTACGTCTCCGAGGCTTTGGGAATTGGTAGGGCCGCCACGGCAAGGCTTATAGGCTGGGCCGGATTTCTGGCCTCTCTGATGAGCTACGGTGTTTCCTGGCTGGCGGACGTTGGCAGTGAGAGACGAACCGTTGTACTCACGTCCATTCTTGCGGCGGTTTCTCCCCTTCTGGCCGCGGTTAAGAGTGCTCCCACGGTTTTTCTCGGCATATTCCTTGCCCTCTTTGCCTTCCAGAGCTTTCGCCCGATTTCTAGGAAGATCCTGGCCGACTACCACCGCTCGTCCCTTGCCATAGGGGGAGTAAACGGGGTTCAGAACATTTCAACCTTCTTTGGGGGGATCCTGTTCGGCCTCTCTTATTCCCTTGGGGAGGTTCGTTGGCTGTTTACCGTTAATCTAGCCTTCCTGACCTTCCTGCCGGTCTCCATCCTCCTTCTGTGGAAGGGCATCGGACTTAGAATGCGCGGTTAGTGGGTCGTCTGAATCGTCGAGTTTCGGACGCCACTTTCCAAAACTTTTATAAGCCGCTCCGCTCGCCTAAGTTTAGGTTTAGCTTACGCTCATTTGGAGGTGAGAGAATGGGACTTAGACCAGCCAAGATCGATAGGGACGTTGACAAGCCCGCTTACACGAGAAGGAAGTATATAAGGGGTGCCCCTGGCCCAAAGATAACCATATTCGACATGGGGAACCTTTCAGCCGAGTTCGAGTACGAGGTGAGCCTTCACGCCGAGCAGGCCATGCAGATAAGGCAGAATGCGCTTGAGGCCGTTCGTATACAGGTTAACAGGTACCTCCAGAAGAACGTCGGAAGGAGCAACTACCACTACAAGATAAGGGTTTACCCCTTCCAGGTTCTCCGTGAGAACCCCATGGCCACCGGAAGGAAGGCCGACCGTTACGGGAACGGTATGCGCAGGCCATTTGGAAAGCCGATAGGCCTCGCCGCAAGGGTCAAGAAGGACCAGAAGATACTCACGGTGTGGGTCAACGAGCCGCACCTCAAGTTCGCCATCGACGCGATGCGCAGGGCGGGCATGAAATTCTCCTACTCCAGCTACTACCGCATCTACGATAAGGACGGCAACGACGTAACCAGCAAGGTTCTCTCCACGATGAAACGCTGAAGCGCAACGCTGAGGCACACGCTGTCGTGCGGCACTGGGAGTTCCCCGCTGCCTTTTCCCTTTTCAGCTTTGAGTTCTGGACGTACGTTTGTGTTCCTGGTTCGTTGAAGCCCCACAGTTGAAGGTTCCGATACCTAGACCGCCGAATACTACTTAGGGAACGCTACCTTTTGGGTGCACTTTGACCCCATTGAGTCGCTGGACCGAGGTTAACCCAACGGCCAGCGGTTGATCCAGTATTCATAATAATTATTAAAGATGCCATCCAACATTGATCGGTGGGAAGATGGTTGACTCTCACTTCAGGTCAATGCTCCTCAAGCTCGGCGTTCCTGAAGATAGATTGGCGGTTCTCGAGGGAAAGGGTGGCCTCGTTGAGGATGGGTTCGAGGGTATTGAATACGTCCGATTTCGCGACTCTGCCAAGGGGTTTCGACGTGGGACGGTCGTCTTTGATAACGGGGACGTCGTTCTTGGATTTCCCCACATAAAGCGCGTTGTCCAGCTGGAGAGGGGGATAAAAAGGGTCTTCAAGAACAAACCCTTCCACGTTGAGGAGAAGGTGGACGGCTACAACGTCCGCGTCGTCAGGGTTCGAGACAGGGTTCTTGCCCTCACTAGGGGAGGTTTCGTCTGCCCCTTCACGACCGAGAGGATTCTTGACTTCGTGAACGAGGAGTTCTTCAGGGACTACCCCAACCTAGTCCTGGCCGGCGAGATGGCCGGGCCGGAGAGTCCGTATATCGTCGAAGGGCCGCCCTACGTGAAGGAGGACATTGAGTTCTTCCTCTTTGACATCCAGGAGAAGGGAACGGGGAGGAGCCTTCCGGTGGAGGAGAGGTATAAACTTGCCGAGGAGTACGGGATTCCGCAGGTGGAGCGATTTGGCCTCTACGACCGGTCGAAAATCGAGGAGCTGCATGAGCTGATCGAAAGGCTCAGCCGGGAGAGGAGAGAGGGCATCGTCATGAAGACTCCGGATATGAAGAGAATCGCGAAATACGTCACTCCTTACGCCAACATCAACGACATCCGGATAGGTTCCCACATATTCTTCGACCTGCCGCACGGGTATTTCATGGGGAGGATTAAACGCCTCGCGTTTTACCTGGCCGAAAAGCATGTCAGGGGCGAGGAGTTCGACGAGTACGCCAAGGCCCTCGGAAAGGCCATCCTTCGGCCGTTCGTCGAGAGTATCCACGAGGTCGCCAACGGCGGCGAGGTAGAGGAGGTCTTCACGGTGAGGGTGAAGAACATAAGCACCGCCCACAGGATGGTGACCCACTTCGAGAGGCTCGGCGTGAAGATCCACATCGAGGACATAGAGGACCTGGGCAACGGCTACTGGCGGATAACCTTCAAGAGGGTCTACCCGGACGCGACGCGCGAGATGAGGGAGCTGTGGAACGGCAGAGCTTTCGTGGACTGAGCAAGCTTTGCTCCCGCAAAGCTTGACCAAAATGGGTTTAATTGTCCAAAAGGGCAACGGGAAAGTTGCATGCGTTATCAAAAAGTCGATGGATTCAGGGTTTACGCTCATGATGGCGTGTGGAGGAAAGTGTTTAGTCTTAAACAGCGCCCGAAGGGCGCTAACGGGAGGAAAACACGTTCAAAACTGGCGGGTTTGGAAGTAAACCCTCCTGAGAACAAGCCATTCAAGAGGCATGCCGGCTTTGATGAAACTTTGCGAAGGCAAAGTTTCTTAACGTGGGGCGTAGCCCCACCATGGGGGTTTGAGAGTACAGGAAGCTTTTGGAAAAAGCTTCACCAAAAGTTCGTGATTCCCGTTAGGGCTCTTCTGCAAAGGGATTTCACTTCCAAACTTGCCCGTGAAAATTTGAATTCTCTAAAATAATAAGTTCTCCACGAGGGTTCTCACCCAAACGCGCTCCAAAGGAGCGCCAAAAACGCTTGAACCCTCCTGGAACGCCCCCTTGGAATGAATTCATTCTGCCCAAAAAAGCAGTCCTCAGAGAAATCCACTCCAGAACACGCTTTTTTTCAAAAGGAATCACGAACCTTGATCAAACTTCGCGAAGGCGAAGTTTGCTTTGCAAAAAAGTTGCATACTTCTCAACCCAAAAAAGGGTGGAAGGGTTCGAAAGCCTTTTAAATAGTCTCCATAGACCTTCCTCCAGCGTTGGAGTATCCAGAGCGAAGGATGACGGAAAAATGGGCTGGCACATCTTTATTCCGGATTCGCTCCTTGAAGAGAGTGATGATCCGAAAATTCGGACGTACAAGGTTGGCCAGATAGCAAGGGCAGCGGCGATCTTCGGTGTCGAGCACATCTGGATTTACAGGGCCGGCGGCAGGGACGGAAGATTCATCAAGACGATCCTTGAGTACGCGGAAACACCCCAGTACCTCAGAAAGCGGCTGTTTCCACTGATGCCGGAGCTAAGGTACGTCGGCGTCATCCCTCCCTTGAGGACCCCCCACCACAAGCTCAAGGGGAAGCCCAGGGTTGGGGAGATCCGTGAGGGCTTCGCCTTCAGGAAGGGCCGAAGGGTTTACGCCGACATTGGGCTTGATGACCTTGCAATGGTCGAGGGGGACATTGAAGGGCGTGCAACGTTCAAAATCATCTCAACAAGGCCCCTCAAAGTGGTACTGGCAAAACCGGAGGAGTACTGGGGGTACAGGGTTCACCTCACCAGCAGCCCCCTGGCAAAAACACTTAAAAAGGCAAGGCTTGACCTGGCAGTTGCAACCTCCAGGAAGGGGCAAGACATTCGGGAGGTGAAGCTTCCCCCACTGAAGGGGGAGGTCGGATTGGTCTTTGGCTCGCCGAGGAGGGGTGTGATAGAGCTCCTCGGTGGGGAGGATTATAACTTTGATCTAATCCTCAACACAGTTCCAAATCAGCGGACGGCCACCGTCCGCACCGAGGAGGCCGTCTTGGCCACACTCGCGGTGTTTAATCTCATAAGGAGGGATCGAGATGGGAAAGATACACAGACCGAGGAGAGGTTCACTGGCTTACTCGCCCAGAAAGCGGGCTAGGAGTGTAGTCCCAAGAATCAAGACGTGGCCGAAGGAGAGTGAGGTCAGACTGCTTGGCTTTGCAGGATACAAAGCCGGTATGACCCACATCCTCATGATAGACGACAGACCAGGGCTCACGAAGGGCAAGGAGATCTTCATGCCAGTCACCGTTGTCGAGGTTCCACCGCTCTTCGTCTACGGCATCAGGGCATACAGGCAGGGGTACCTTGGACTGGAGACCGCCACCGAGGTATGGGCACCCAACCTCAGCGATGACCTGAAGAGGAGGATAAAAACTCTCCCTAAGAACTACAACGAGGAGACGTTCCGTGCAAAGCTCGGAGAACTTGAGGACCTGGTCAGAAGTGGGGAGATCGTTGAGGTCAGGGCCATCGTCCACACCCAGCCGAGACTCATAAAACTCAAGAAGAAGCCTGAAGTCATGGAATACGCGGTTGGCGGGGACGACGTTGCCGCCAAGTTTGACTACCTCAAGGGCATCGTTGGCAAGGAGGTCCGTGCGAAGGATGTCCTTCACGAGGGTGAGCTTCTCGACGTCATAGCCGTAACCAAGGGTAAAGGAACTCAGGGCCCGGTCAAGCGCTGGGGTGTCAAGATACAGTTCCACAAGGCCCAGCGCGCAGGTAAGGCCAGACATATAGGTAACCTCGGTCCGTGGCACCCGACCAGGGTTATGTGGACCGTCCCGCTGGCCGGCCAGATGGGCTTCCACCACAGGACCGAGTTCAACAAGAGACTTATAGCGATAGGCGAGAACGGAACCCTTGAGCTCAACGGCAACAAAGTTGAGGTGACCCCAAAAGGAGGCTTCCCGCACTACGGTCTCATAAGGAGCGACTTCCTGATGATACAGGGCACAGTCCCGGGTGCGTTTAAGAGGATCGTCCGGGTCAGACCAGCCATTAGGGCCCCGAAGAAGAGACCTCCCCTTGAGAGGCCGCAGATAACGTACATCAGTAGAGAATCCAAGCAGTGAGGTGAGATAGATGAAAGTTAAGGTATTTTCACTTGAAGGCGAGCCCATTGAGGAAATAGAGCTTCCAAAGGTCTTTGCCACTCCATTCAGGCCCGACCTCATTAGGAGGGCTGTCATCGCCTCATGGACGCACAGGATACAGCCGCAGGGCAGGGACCCACAGGCCGGTAAGAGACGCGTCACCGAAAACATTGGAAAGGGCCATGGAATGGCGAGAGTTGAGAGGATAAAGACCTCCCCGAGGTTCGCCGCATTCGTACCCTTCGCGGTTGGTGGAAGGAGGACCCACCCACCAAAGGTTGAGAAGGTTATCTGGGAGGGCATTAACAAAAAGGAGAAGAGACTCGCTATAATGAGCGCAATAGCGGCCACCGCCAACTACGACCTCGTCAGGGCTAGGGGACACATGGTCGACAACGTCCCGCAGGTTCCGCTCGTTGTCACCGACGACCTCGAGAAGGTCTTCAAGACCGCCCAGACCAGGGAGATATTCAAGAAGCTCGGCGTCTGGGACGACATCGAGAGGGCCAAGAGGAACACCAAGATAAGGGCAGGTAAGGGCAAGATGCGCGGGAGGCGCTACAAGAAGGCCAAGGGGCCGCTCGTCGTCGTCGCCAAGAACGAGGGAATCGTCCAGGGAGCGAGGAACCATCCGGGCGTTGACGTTATCACCGTGGAGAACCTCGGCGTTGAACTGCTCGCTCCGGGTACCCACCCTGGAAGGCTCACCATATGGACAAAGGGTGCGATAGAAAAGCTTAGGGAGATTTACGGGTGATGAGAGATGGATCCGTACAGGGTTATCGTTAGGCCGCTCGTCACTGAGAAGGCCGTTTCAATGATAGAACGAGAGAACAAGCTCACCTTCATAGTGGACAGGAGGGCCACAAGGGCCGACATCAAGAGGGCCGTGGAAGAGATGTTCGAGGTTAAAGTGGAGAAGGTCAACGTCCTCCTCACCATGAAGGGCGAAAAGAAGGCTTACGTGAAGCTCAAGCCGGAATACGACGCTAGTGAGATAGCCGCAAGGATAGGATTGTTCTGATGGGGTGAGTGAGATGGGAAAGAGTCTGATTCAACAGAGGAGAGGTAAGGGGACGAGCACCTTTAGGGCGCCCTCCCACAGGTACAGGGGAGCGGTCAAGTACGTTCCACTTAACCTGACGAAGGAGCAGACCCTCGTTGGTGAAGTCGTAGAGATACTCCACGACCCCGGAAGGACCGCACCGGTTGCCAGGGTGAAGTTTACGAACGGCATGGAGAAGCTCATCATAGCTCCAGAAGGGCTCCTCGTTGGTGAGGAGATAGCGGCCGGGCCGAACGCTCCGATAAAAATGGGCAACTCCCTTCCGCTCGCAATGATACCCGAAGGAAGCTACGTTTACGACATAGAGGGGAGCCCGGGTGATGGTGGCAAGTACGTCCGTGCCGGTGGGACCTACGCACTCATCGTCAGCAGGGAGAAGGACAAGGTCATAGTCCAGCTTCCGAGCGGTGAGCTCAAGCAGTTCAACCCTGCCTGCAGGGCAACCATAGGTGTGGTCGCCGGCGGTGGAAGACTTGAGAAGCCGATAGTTAAGGCAGGAAAGGCTTATTACATCATGAAGGCGAGGAACAGGTTCTGGCCAAAGCCGAGGGGCGTTAAGATGAACGCGGTTAACCACCCGCACGGCGGTAAGGAGCACCACATTGGTAGGCCAAGCACCATCGCCAGAAGGGCCGCCCCAGGTCAGAAGGTTGGTCATATCGCCGCGAGAAGAACGGGTAGGAGGAAGTGAAGATGGCGAGGAAGAAGGAGTTTAAGTACAGGGGTTACAGCTTCGATGAACTGCTTAACATGTCACTTGAGGATTTTGCCAAGCTCCTTCCTGCCAGGCAGAGGAGAAGCCTCAAGCGTGGACTTTCACCTGAGCAGAAGAAACTCCTGAGGAAGATAAGGCTTGCCAGGAAAGGAAAGTACAAGAAGCCAATAAAAACCCACAGCAGGGACATGGTCATCCTCCCAGAGATGGTCGGCATGACCATACACGTTCACAACGGGAAGGAGTTCGTCGCTCTGGATATCAAGGAAGAAATGATAGGACACTACCTCGGTGAGTTTGCCCTGACCAGGAAGATAGTGCAGCACGGTTCACCGGGTGTTGGAGCTACAAGGTCCTCGATGTTCGTGGCTATCAAGTGAGGTGGTCTAGATGTCCAAGGGAAGGTTTTCCTATTCATTCCAGAACTTTGACCCTGAGAGAATGGCGCGCGCCAGCGGAAGGGACCTTAGGATGTCCCCAAAGCACACTGTGGAGCTCCTCAGGGAGATCAGGGGCATGATGGTCAACGACGCACTCCGCTACCTCGACGACGTTATAGCGCTCAAGAGGCCGGTTCCGATGAAGCGGTTCAACGACAGCCAGGGGCACAAGCCGGGCAGGGGTTTCGGTCCAGGTCGCTACCCTGTCAAGGTCGCCAAGGCCGTCAAGAGGATCCTCCTCAACGCCAAGAACAACGCCGAACAGAAGGGACTTGATGTTGACAGGCTTAAGGTGATCCACGCAGCAGCCCAGAGGGGGCCAGTGCTCCGCGGGTACATTCCTAAGGCCTATGGAAGGGCCACACCGTTCAACGAACAGACCACCCACGTGGAGATAGTTGTTGAGGAGATTAGGAGGTGAGCCTTTTGGCGATCGAGAGATACTTCATCAGGGAGAACGTTAAAGAGATGCTCATTGACGAGTACCTCGAGAAGGAGCTCAGAAGGGCTGGCTACGGTGGAATCGACATAAAGAAAACTCCCCTTGGCACAAAGGTAACGATATTCGCGGCCAGTCCCGGATACGTTATCGGCAGGGGTGGAAGGAAGATAAGGGAGCTTACCCGGCTACTTGAGAGGAAGTTCAACCTTGAGAACCCACAGATCGAGGTCGAAGAGATCAAAAACCCCTACCTCAACGCCAAGGTTCAGGCCGTCAGGCTTGCCCAGGCCCTTGAGAGGGGCATCCACTTCAGGAGGGCTGCCTACTCGGCCATAAGAGCAATCATGAGGAACGGCGCCAGGGGCGTTGAGATTCGCCTGAGCGGAAAGCTCACCGGTGAGAGGGCCAAGAGCGTCAGGTTCTACCAGGGTTACCTCGCTAAGGTCGGCAACCCCGCCGAGACCCTCGTCAGCAAGGGCTACGCACAGGCGCGCCTTAAACTCGGCGTCATAGGTGTCAAGGTCTCAATCATGCCGCCCGATGCTAAACTCCCGGACGAAATTGAGGTCATAGAAAAGCCTGTTGAGGAAGAGGTGAGTGGAGAATGAAGCCAAGTGAGATCCGTGAGATGGGCATGGATGAGATCAACGAGAAGCTCAGGGAGCTCCGCCTCGAGCTCGCCAAGGAGAGGGGTGTGCTCACCATGGGGGCATCGACTGAGAACCCCATGGTCATCCGAAACCTCAGGCGCGATATAGCGCGCCTGCTTACCATACGAAAGGAGAAGCTTAAGGAGAAAAGGTGAGGTTCGGTGCCTAGGATCGTTAACCCTCTGGATGAGATGCTCTTTAAGGAGGTCCTGAAGGAACAGCAGAGGATTAGGGTGTACATAGAGAAAGCCCGCTACGGGAAGCTCAAGACCATAATCGAGGGAATCGACGAGAAAGAGTTCGACCTCGATGAGATCGCAAAGAAACTGAAGGCGAAGCTGGCATGCGGTGGAACCGTGAAAAAAGGAAGGATAGAGCTCCAGGGCGATCACAGAGACCGGGTCAGGAAGTTGCTAGGAGAGCTTGGATTTTCAGAGGACTTGGTAGAAGTGGAGTGAATCAGAAAAAGCTCATCTGGAGCGAGCTCATTGGACTGAAAGCAAAGATTATAAGGGCATCCCATCCAGAGCTGGTTGGCATCGAGGGCTACGTCCTTGATGAGACGAGGAATACCCTCACCATCGGCGGTGAGCGGGTCTGGGTAATCCCAAAGGACGTGGTGGAGCTCGAATTTGAAGCTGGCAATAAAAGAATCCGGATTGAAGGGAAGAACCTAATAGGAAGGCCTGAGATGAGATTGAAGAAGAGGTGGAGACGATGAGAGAGATTGGATTGAAGATTCAGCCTCCCGCTGAGAAATGTGATGATCCAAACTGCCCGTGGCATGGACACCTGAAGCTCCACGGCAGGTACTTTGAGGGAGTTGTCGTCAGCGATAAGGGCAAAAAGACCGTCGTGGTCGAAAGGCAGCACTACCACTACCTCAAGAAGTATGAAAGGTATGAGCTCAGGAGAAGCAGGATACACGCTCACAACCCTGAATGCATCGGCGCTAAGGTTGGTGACAGGGTCCTGATAGCTGAGAGCAGACCAATAAGTAAGACCAAGAGTTTCGTGGTAGTTGCCGTGACCAAAAGGGCTGAGGAGGTGTGAAGGATGGCCAAGAAGGGTGCTGGAGCCACCAGAGGAATTAGCCCAGTCAGGCCGACCCGTGCTCTCCCGATAGGCGCTTACCTCAGGGTCGCAGACAACAGCGGCGCCAAGGTCGTCCAGATCATAGGCGTCGTCGGTTACAAAGGTACCCGGAGGAGGCTGGCCAGTGCGGGCGTTGGGGACATGGTCATCGCGGCCGTCAAGAAGGGGAGGCCGGACATCAGGCACCAGGTAGTCAGGGCCGTCGTCGTCAGGCAGAGGAAGGAGTACAGAAGGCTTGATGGCATGCGCGTCAAGTTCGAGGACAACGCGGCGGCAATAGTCACCCCTGAGGGTGTCCCGAGGGGAACCGAAATAAGGGGTGCCATAGCGAGGGAGGCCGCCGAGCGCTGGGTTAGGCTCGGCAGCATAGCGAGCATCGTGTTGTGAGGTGAGAATTATGAAGCTTGATACAAAGCAACCGAGAAAGCAGAGGAAGTTCCTTTACAACGCCCCACTGCATCTCAGGGGCAAGTTCATGAGTGCGGCCCTCAGCAGGGATCTGAGGGAAAGGTACAACGTCAGGAACCTTCCGATCAGGACGGGAGATAAGGTCAGGATCGTCCGGGGCGACTTCAAGGGCAAGGAAGGGAAGGTCATGGAGATTGACCTCAAGAGGTACAGGATACACGTTGAGGGTGTTACCCAGAAGAAGGTCGATGGAACTGAGGTGTTCTACCCGGTTCACCCGTCCAACGTCGTTATAATAGACCTCAACCTTGAGGACGAGAAGAGGGAGAAGATAATTAATAGGAGGGCTTGAAAATGGCGAGAAAGGGTGCAAAGAGACACCTTAAGAGGCTTGCTGCTCCAACCCAGTGGTACCTCTCAAGAAAGACCTACAAATGGGCCATTCGCCCGAGGCCGGGTCCCCACAGTATGAAGACCTCGATTCCGTTGCTCTACATAGTCAGAGACTACCTCGGCTACGCCAAGACCGCAAGGGAGGCACGGAGGATACTCAACGAGGGCAAGGTCCTGGTTGATGGTATACCACGGAAGGACTACAAGTTCCCCGTCGGTATAATGGACGTTGTTTCCATCCCCGAGACCGGGGAGCACTACAGGGTCCTACCGAACAGGATTGGGAAGCTGATACTTCACCCTATAGCGGATAAGGAAGCCAATGTGAAGCCGCTCAGGATAAACAACAAGCGCATGGTTAAAGGGGCCAAGGTTCAGCTCAACCTTCACGACGGAAGCAACCACCTCGTCACCATGAACGAGAAGGACAAGTACAAGACGGCCTACACCGTTCTCATGAAGGTTCCCGACAGGGAGGTCATCGAGGTCATCCCGTTCGAGGTCGGCGCCTACGTCTTCGTTACCCAGGGTAAGAACGTCGCCAGGAAAGGCAAGGTCGTCGAGGTTAGGGGATTCCCGATGGGCTGGCCGGACGTCGTCACGATCGAGGACGAGAACGGCGAGCTCTTCGACACCCTGAAGGAGTACGCCTTTGTCGTTGGAAAAGAGAAGCCGGAGATTTCCCTTCCGTGAGAGGTGAGATGAGATGGGGATCAACAGAGAGGCTATCCTTGCAGACTGGGAAGCTCACCCGATGAGAAAGCCCAGGATTGCGAAGGTCACCATAAACATCGGTGTTGGCGAGAGCGGTGAGAGGCTTACCAAGGCCGAGAAGATGCTTGAGGGACTCGTCGGCCAGAAGCCGATAAGGAGAAGGGCAAAGCAGACCAACAAGGACTTCGGAATCAGGCGCGGCGAGCCGATAGCGGTCAAAGTCACGCTCAGGAAGGAGAAAGCAGAGAAGATGCTTGACAGGCTCCTTGAGGCCATTGACAGGAAGCTCAAGGCTGGCAACTTCGACGAGCACGGGAACTTCTGCTTTGGAATACAGGAGCACATAAACATACCCGGCGTCGAGTACGACCCGGAGATAGGCATCTTCGGTATGGACGTCTGCGTTACCCTCGAGAGGCCAGGATACCGTGTCGCCAAGAGGAAGAGGGGAAGGAAGAAGCTTCCGACCAAGCACAAGCTGACCAAGGATGAGGGTATCGTCTTCGCTATGGAGGAGTTGAATGCTAAGGTGGAGGGATTGTGAGATGGCGAAGGCTGACTACAACAAGAAGAAGCCGCGCAAGTTCGGCAAGGGTGCGAGAAGGTGCATGCGTTGCGGCCAGTACGGCCCGGTTATCAGGATACACGGCCTTATGCTCTGCAGACACTGCTTTAGAGAGATAGCCCCCAAGCTGGGCTTTAAGAAGTACGAGTGAGGTGAGAGAAGATGACTCTACTTGATCCACTGGCTAATGCCCTTTCACACATAACGAACAGCGAGAGGGTCGGAAAGAATGAGGTCTACCTCAAGCCAGCCTCCAAGCTTATGGGAGAGGTCCTCAGGGTTATGCAGGAGAACGGCTACATAGGCGAATTCGAGTTCATAGACGATGGAAGGGCCGGAATCTACAGGGTGCAGCTCATAGGAAAGATCAACAAGACAGGTGCCATAAAGCCGCGCTTCCCGGTCAAGGCTACGGAGTACGAGACCTGGGAGAAGAGGTTCCTTCCGGCATTCGAGTTCGGTATCCTCATAGTCTCGACCTCCCAGGGTGTTATGGCCCACAAAGAAGCCATCGAAAAGGGAATCGGCGGTAGGTTGATAGCGTACGTCTACTGAGGTGAGAGAGATGCCGATAGATGCATGGGTAAGGGAAGAGGTTGAGATTCCTGAGGGCGTCGATGTCACCGTTGAGGGAAACACCGTTAAGGTCAAGGGGCCCAAGGGCGAACTTCAGAGGGAGTTCAAATACCCCGGTGTAAAGATATTCACAGAGGACGGTAAGGTCGTCGTCTTCAAGGAGTTCCCTAGGAGAAAAGACATAGCAATAGCGAGAACCTTCAAAGCCCATATAGCCAACATGCTCAGGGGCGTCACCGAGGGCTTCACCTATAGGCTCAAGGTAGTTTACAGCCACTTCCCGATGACCGTTAAGGTTCAGGGGGAAGAGGTGCTCATAGAGAACTTCCTCGGTGAGAAGAACCCCCGGAGGGCCAAGATACTCCCTGGAGTTTCGGTCAAGGTAACGGGGAGTGAGGTCATCGTCGAGGGTATGGACAAAGAGGCCGTTGGTCAGACCGCTGCAAACATCGAGCAGGCAACCAGGATAACCAAATGGGACAGGCGCGTCTTTCAGGATGGTATTTACATCGTTGACAAGGCGGGTAAACCTATAAAGTTCTGAGGTGTGAGAAATGAACGAGAAAGCGAGACTCCTTAAGATAAGGGCCAGGATCAAGAGGAAGAAACCGCGCTTCCTCAGGCAGGAGTGGTGGAGATTCCCGAAGTTCAAAAACAACCCCAAGTGGCGCAGGCCGAAGGGGATTGACAGCAAACTCAGACTTAAAAAGAAGGGCAGAGCTCGCTCCCCCAGCATTGGGTGGAGCTCTCCAAGGGCCGTTCGTGGACTCCATCCGAGCGGGTACGAGGAGGTCCTCGTCCACAACGTTAGGGAGCTTGAGGCTATAGACCCAACCAGACAGGCTGCCAGGATTGGAAGCACCGTTGGGGCCAGGAAGAGAGAGACCATACTCGCCAGGGCAAAAGAGCTTGGCGTTAAGGTACTCAACCCGTGAGGTGAGATTATGCTCAAGATGCAGAGGAGGATTGCCGCTGATTTGTTGAAGTGCGGTGAGAACAGGGTATGGATCGACCCTGAGAAGATAGAGGATGTCGCTGCCGCAATAACCCGCGAGGATATAAAGAGACTCATCCATGATGGCGTAATCAAGAAGAAGCCCGTTAAGGGCCAGAGCAGGGCTCGCGCCAGGACCTACCAGGAAGCCAGGAAGAAGGGACGCCACAGGGGCCCCGGAAGCAGGAAGGGCAAGAAGACAGCCAGGATGGGCAAGAAGGAGCGCTGGATGATGACCATAAGGGCACTCAGGAAGGAGCTCAGGAAGCTCAAGGCCGATGGCAAGCTCGACGAGCATGCATACAGGAGACTCTACATCAGGGCCAAGGGCGGTCAGTTCAAGAACAAGAGGCAGCTCTACCTGTTCATGCAGGAGCACGGCATATTGAAGGAGTGAGGTGAGAGAGATGGCACACGGACCAAGGTATAGGGTTCCATTCAGAAGGAGAAGAGAGGGTAAAACTAACTATCACAAGAGGCTCGCCCTCCTCAAGTCCGGAAAGCCCAGGCTAGTCGTGAGGAAGACCCTCAACCACCACGTAGCCCAGATCGTGGTTTACGATCCCAGTGGCGACAGGACGATAGTTTCGGCACACACCAAGGAGCTCATGAGGGACTTCGGCTGGAAGGGCCACGGAGGCAACACGCCCTCGGCTTACCTGCTCGGTCTTCTCATAGGGTACAAGGCGAAGAAGGCTGGAATCGAGGAGGCCATCCTCGACATAGGACTCCACCCACCGACCAGGGGTTCGAGCATCTTCGCCGTGCTGAAGGGCGCCGTTGATGCGGGTCTGGACGTTCCACACAGTGAGGATATTTACCCCGAGGACTACAGGATAACCGGTGAGCACGTTGCCAACTACGCCAAGGCCCTCAAGGAGGAGGATGAAAGCCTCTACCGGAAACAGTTCTCAGGT
>JAMONK010000019.1 GCA_027065835.1 Thermococcus sp.
GTACCTGTTCACGGCGCCACTGACCTCGAAGACAGCTTTCATGGCTTCAGCCGTGTTGAAGTCGTCGTCCATCGCCTCGTAGAACTTCTCCCTCGCGTTCCGTATGGCCTCGTAGGCCTCAAACTCCTCCTGACTCCACTTGAAGGAAATCTCCGCCTTCTCCATAGCCACGCGGATGTTCTCGAGGGTGTTGTAGAGCCTCTCCAGGTTGTTCTTGGCGTGCTCCATGCCCTCCTCAGTGTAGTCGAGCGGCGAACGGTAGTGTCTCTGGAGGACGAAGAGCCTGATTACCTCCGGGTCGTAGCGCTGGAGCATCTCCCTTATGGTCACGAAGTTGCCGAGGCTCTTGCTCATCTTCTCGCCGTTCACCATCAGGAAGCCCGTGTGCATCCAGTAGTGAACCCACTCGTGCCCTGTGCAGGCCTCGGTCTGGGCTATCTCGTTCTCGTGGTGCGGGAATATCAGGTCGTTGCCGCCGCCGTGGATGTCGAAGCTCTCGCCGAGGTACTTGGTGCTCATCGTGGAGCACTCTATGTGCCAGCCGGGCCTTCCCTCGCCCCAGGGACTCTCCCACTTGGGCTCGCCGGGCTTGGCCTTCTTCCAGAGTGCAAAGTCCTCCGGGTTCTTCTTCCCCTCTCCAGGCTCAACGCGCGCGCCCTTAACGAGGTCCTCGAGCTTTACCTTGCTCAGTTTTCCGTAGTCCCTGAACCTCTGGACCTCAAAGTAAACGCCGTCGCTTCCCTCGTAGGCGTATCCTTTTTCCTCCAGCTTCTTCACGAAGTCTATGATATCTTCGATGTGCTCGGTAACGCGCGGGTATATGTCCGCCGGCTTGACCTTAAGGGCAGCCATATCCTCCAAGAAATAATGGAGGAACTTCTCGGCGAGCTCCTTCGGGTCTTCCCCGGTTTCATTCGCCCTTCTGATGATCTTGTCGTCTATGTCCGTGAAGTTCATGACCATGAGAACGGTGTACCCCCTGTGCTCCAGGTACCGTCTCACCACATCAAAGGCTATGTAGGTCCTCGCATGGCCGAGGTGAGTGTAATCGTAAACCGTCGGGCCGCAGACGTACATCCTGACCTCGCCATCGCGTATTGGCCTGAACTCCTCCTTTTCCCTTGTCAGGGTGTTGTACACTCTTACGGACATTTTCTCCACCACCTGGGGAACTTCACGGCGGAGTTTTATTAGGTTATCGCCTTCATTTTGGCTGGATTTAAACCATACAGTTATCCCCCTGGGCGTCTTTGACTCCAGCGGAAAGCGGCAAAAGCTTAAAAAGCGACCGATTCAATCGGGGTTAGAGCAGAAAGGGGAGGTAATGATAATGGTCAAGGTTCAGAAAGGTGATGTCATAAGGCTCCGTTACACCGGAAGGGTAAAGGAGACGGGTGAGGTATTCGACACCACTTCGGAAGAGATCGCCAAGGAGGCGGGGATCTACAAGGAAGGGGGCATCTACGGCCCGGTTCCGATAGCGGTTGGTGCGGGCCACGTTCTTAAGGGTCTTGATGAGGAGCTTGAGGGCCTTGAGGTAGGGGGGAAGTACGAGATAATCGTCCCACCCGAGAAAGGCTTCGGCAAGCGTGATCCCAGGCTCATAAAAACCTTCACCCTCGGCCAGTTCCGCAGGGAAGGACTCTACCCGTTTCCAGGTATGGATGTTGAGATCGACACCCACGAGGGCAGGAAACTCAGGGGCCGTGTCCTCAGTGTCTCAAGCGGTCGTGTGAGGGTTGACTTCAACCATCCGCTTGCCGGCAAGCGCCTCCTCTACGAAGTCGAGATCCTTGAAAAGGTCGAAGATCCAATAGAGAAGGTCAAGGCTCTCATTGAGCTCCGCATGCCGAAGGTCGATGGGGACAAAGTCATCATAGAGGTCGGTGAGAAGGATGTTAAGATCGATTTCACCCCCGTCCAGGAGGACGTGGACAAGAACACCCTCGTCCTTGGGGAGCTGATACTGGAGAGCGACCTCAAGTTCATTGGCTACGAGAAGACCGAGTTCAAGCCGAGTGTTGACGAGCTTCTCAAGCCACCTGCCGAGGAGGGCGGAGAAGGAGAGGAAGTCATCGAAGTTGAAGAGGAAGTCAGTGAACCTCTCGTTGAAAAAGCTGAGACGGAAGAAGGAATCGAGGAAAAAACGGCAGAGGGAGAGGCTGAACCGGAAGAGGAGAAACCCTCTGAAGAAGCACCCAAGGAGAAGCCCAAGAGGAGGAGCACCAAAGGCAGGAAGACCAGGAGGGCCACAACCAGGAAGACAACGAGCAAAAAGAAGACAAAGGCCGCGGAAGAGGCCGCCGAAGCTAAGGAAGAAAAGGATGGGGAGTGAGGCTAAAGCTTTTATTTTCCGCCCTTAATCTTTCTCCATGAAGTTCAGACGGAATCCCTGGGTCCTTTACCTGCTCTCACTGGGTTTTGTGCCGCTCATATGGCACAGGGGAATCGGGATCTTCGAATGGGCAGTCTACGATTTTGCGGGCTACGTGGTTCTCCCCCTAATCGCTGCCGTTCTCTTAAAGTTCAAACCCGGGGAACTTGGCTTCAAAGCCCCAAATCGGAATGGCTGGATTATGTTCTTGCTCCTTTTCGCCGCCTCAGTCCCCATCAGCCTTTACGGTCTTACGATTCCGGAGATGAGGAGCTACTACCCGATCTTCTCCTACTCCTCCATGATGGACTTTGCGGTGAAGGAACTGGTGATGGGGGTCATCATGTTTGCCCATGAGGCTTTCTACCGGGGAGTCCTGCTGTTCCCCCTGGCACGGAAAAACGAGTGGCTTGCCGTTCTTCTTCAGGACGTTCCCTACACTCTGATTCACGTGGGGAAGCCCGGTGTGGAGATACCCTATGCCTTCGTCGCCGGGATAATCTTCGCAAAAATGGATTTAAAGGGGGATAGCTTCATTCCGAGTTTTCTCCTTCACTGGCTTGGTTCGGCTTTCTTTGACGTCCTCTGCGTTGCCGTTTGATCCTAAGGGCGGATTAGTGTTTATGGGGCCTCTTCCATTGAGGGCGAAGGATAGTGGTCGCGCTCGACGCCTTCCAGCCGCCCTAAAGCCTCGGAGCACGTGAAGGTCTTCATTGAGAGGCGGAGGAAACGAGCAGGGTAACCCTTTCCACCACTTCCCGCGCCTCCCTTCCAAATATTAGAACCATCGGTTCCTTGCCCCAGTCGCCGAGGTGGTAAACCACATCGGGCCTTTTTCCTGCCCTCCTAACGGCGGTCTCGATGCCCCACTCCATGGTCCCCCTCTCGGCCCCCTTCACCTTCTCCGGCTCCTCCCCCCGGTCGTAGAAGGAAACGACGAGGCCGAGCTCTTCGGCGCGCTCTATCAGTCCTTCCGAGTAGCGCAGGTTCAGGACCGCCCTCGCCTCAGGATAGAACTCGCGGAGCTTTAACAGCGCCCTCCTCAGATGGTCGCTCGCTCCAAGCTCGACAGATCCGACTGGCTTCACGGTTTCGCCGTAGCGGACGATTCTACCCTTCACCGCAAAGACCTCCCCGAATGGCGTCGTCAGCGCGAAGTTCGTCCCGACTTCTGGAACGTGGGAGATGAGTTCTCCGCCAAGCTTCACCAGCTCCCCAACGGCCCTCTCAAGTTCTTCTCTAACTTTCCAGCGGTAAGCGTCTCTCTGGAGTTCCCAGAGTGGATTAACCGCTCTGCTCTCGGCCTTCGAAAACCTGATGGCATTTTCAACGAAGCGCTTGGCCCTTTCAACCGCCTCGGGAAGCTCAAGCCCTTTGGCGAGGAAAGTGGTCAAAGCCGAGGAGAAGGCACAACCTGTTCCGTGGGTGAAACCCTCCACCTTTTCCCCGGGAAACTCAAAGAACCCACCGTTCCAGTAGAGGACGTCGGTGAGGTTTAGATGGCCACCCTTGACGATTGCCGCCTCCGCTCCAAGCTCCTCGGCGATGGTCTTTGCCGCTTTCTTCATATCCTCAACCGAGCGGATTTTGAGACCGCTTAGGACTTCGGCCTCGGGGACATTTGGGGTAACTATTGAGCCCTTCACGAGGGGCTTGATCGACTCGATGTCGCCAATGAGCCTCTCACCGGTGCTTGAGGCCATCACCGGGTCGAAGACCCTCGTTAATCCTTCCGTCTCCTCCGCGACGGCCTTCGCAATCTCTTCGTTACCGAGCATTCCGATTTTTACCGCCCTTATCTCGAAGTGCCCCATAACGGCCCGTATCTGCTCCCTCACGACTTCGGGCGGAAGGGTGTGATAGCCCCTCACC
>JAMONK010000020.1 GCA_027065835.1 Thermococcus sp.
TTGGCGATGTCGAGTTTATCGGTGCGGTCGTCGAGGGCACGATGGACGACCTCCGCGAAGCGGCCAACAGGCTCAGGAAGGAGAAGAGGGTTATAGTCCTCATCAGCAGGGAGGGCCACTTCGTCGTTGCCGTTGGCGACGGCCTCGACCTCAAGGCTGGGGAGCTGGCCAGGGTGGTAACGAGTGTCGCCGGCGGCGGCGGTGGCGGAAGGAAGGAGCTCGCCCAGGGCAGAATCAAGAATCCGCTAAAGGCCGAGGAGGCGATAGAGGAGGTTAAGAAGAGGCTCGGCTGAGCCCGGTTCTTTCTTCCCTTCTTCCAGTAGGGGAGTGATCTGCATCAAAGTCAAAACCCTCACGAGAGAGATCATCGCGCTCGCCGAGGGGCTCGGCTTGAATGCGGTTCCGGAATACCGAACGCCCGACGGCACGAGGATAGACATAGCGATCCTCAAGGGCGAGCGGAAGCTCCTCGCGATAGAGCTCGAGGCATCATTCAAGTGGTTTCCCCAGCGGGTTCTCTACGACGTTGTTAAGGCCCACCGGGCGGGTTTTCCGGAGCTGTGGGTCGTCACGCCCTTCCGCGGCAGTCCTGGCTGGGTTGAGGGATACGCAGAGGAAATCGGTCTGAAATTGGAGATAAAAAACGACAGGGCCCTTCTTGAGGAGCTTAGAGTCCTGTTGGTTCGTCTATGAAAAAGACACTCAGCCCGAACCTCTTCCTGATTAGTTCCATGAGCGCTTTAACCCCGAGCGTCTCCGTCTTGTAGTGACCGGCAACGAGGACGCTCTGGGGCAGGTCAATGGCCGTTAGATAATCAGCGTGGGTGAACTCGCCCGTTACGAGCAGGTCGATCACCTTCCTGTGGGCCTCTTCCAGCGCAAAAGCGCCGGCGCCACTGACGGCTCCAACGGTCTTTATCTCCCTAGCCCCGAACTCGTAGGTTTTGACCGTGGTGTCGAGCCTCTCGGCCAGAATCTGAGCGACCTTCTCGATGGGCTGCGGCTCAGCGAACTCCCCATAAAAGCCCACGCTCAGCCCCCTGTACTCCCCGAAGGGCTCTTTCGGCTCAATACCCAGGAGGCGGAGCAGCTCGACGTTGTTGCCGACCTCTGGGTGCGCATCTAACGGCAGGTGGGCGGCGTAGAGGTTTATCCCGCTTTCCATGATTGCTTTCAGGCGTCTGTAGTGTATCCCTGTGATGTAGCCGAGGCCACCCCATATCATGCCGTGGTGGACGATGAGCATGTCGGCCCCGGCCTTTGCGGCCCTCTCGATGGTTCTTAGCGTTGTATCAACTGCAAACGCTACCCTCTCGACCTCCGACTTCCCCTCCACCTGGAGGCCGTTGCTCGACTTGTCGGGGTAAGCCTGAACGTTGAGGTATTCGTCAAGGAAAGCAACGAGCTCGTCGCGGTTCATTCTCTCACCCCATACTCACCTGGTGAATTGTTCACTAACTGAATATGTCCGGCAAACCCTTTTAAAACCGAGCCTCAACTCCAGCCGAGAGGTGTTGAGATGGGTGAGAAGTTCCGAAAGGCCGTCGAGGAGCTCGCGAGGGCTGTCATGAAAGGCGAGATAAAGAGCCGTGAGGAGCTCAACAGGTACAAGATAGCCGTATCCAGGAAGTATCATCTCTCAAAGATTCCCGGGAACTCTGACATCCTCAAGGCCATCCCGGAGGACAGGCGGGAGGAGTTCAGGGACCTGCTCAGGAGAAAGCCGACGAGAACGATAAGCGGCGTCGCCGTGGTTGCCATGATGACCAAGCCCTTCCCGTGCCCCCATGGGCGCTGCATCTACTGTCCCGGGGGACCGAGCGTCGGCTCCCCCCAGAGCTACACCGGAAAAGAACCCTCCGCCCTGAGGGCCGTTCAGAGCGCCTACCACCCCTACATCATCATGATGCGTAGGTTAAAGCAGCTCACCGACATAGGGCACGACGTGGACAAGGTGGAGGTCATAATCCAGGGCGGAACCTTCCCGGCCGTTGATCTGGACTACCAGGAGTGGTTCGTCAAGTGCGCCTTCAAGGCGATGAACGACTTCCCACACTTTAAGGAGGTAGAGAACCTTGAGGAGAAGCTCGTCAGGCTGATAGTCCACAACGATGAGTCCGTCTTTGAGGAGGACCCGAAGTTCAAGGATGCCTGGGAGAAAACCCACGCAAAGCCCTACTACTACCTCGAGGACGAGCAGAGGAAGAACGAGAAGGCGAAGGTGAGGATGGTAGGTCTTACCATCGAAACCCGCCCGGACTGGGCCTTCGAGAGGCACATAGACAGGATGCTGAAGCTCGGAACCACGAGGGTTGAGCTTGGAGTTCAGACGGTTTTCAACTTCATCCACGAGAGGACGAGACGCGGCCACGGCGTCGAGGAGATAGTTAAGGCCACCCAGCTTCTCCGCGACGCTGGGCTTAAAATCAACTACCACATAATGCCCGGTCTGCCCGGGAGCAACTTCGAACGCGACCTCTACACCTTCAAGGCGATTTTTGAGGATCCCCGCTTCCGTCCGGACATGCTGAAGGTGTATCCCACCCTGGTTACCGCCGATGCACCGCTCTACCGCTGGTGGAAGGAAGGTAAATACCGCCCCTACCGCACGGAGGAGGCGGTGGAGCTTCTCGTCGGGGCCTACAAGTTCTTCCCGAAGTGGGTTCGTGTGATGAGGATCCAGCGCGACATTCCGGTTCAGCTCATCGTTGATGGGGTGAAGCACTCGAACCTCGGTCAGCTGGTCTTCAACGAACTCGTGAAGAGGGGTATAAGGCCGAGGGAGATCCGCTTCAGGGAAGTCGGCCACATGATGGAGAAGTTCGGAATCGAGCCGGAGATCGAGCACATCAAGCTCCTCCGCGAGGACTACGAGGCGGCTGGGGGCAGGGAGATTTTCCTCAGCTTCGAGGACGTCAAGAACGACATCCTGATAGGCTTCCTCAGGCTGAGAATTCCGAGCGAGAGGGCCCACAGGAGGGAGATAAACTGCTGTCCCTCCGCGATAGTCAGGGAGCTCCACGTGTACGGCCCGCTCGTGCCGATAGGCGGAAAGCCGAAGTACGAGTGGCAGCACCGCGGTTACGGAAGGGAGCTCCTTGCGGAGGCCGAGAGGATAGCTAGGGAGGAGTTCGACGTCAGGAAGATGCTCGTGATCAGCGGCGTCGGAGTCAGGAACTACTACAGGAAGTTCGGCTACCGGAAGAACGGACCGTACGTGGCAAAGCGGCTCGATAAAGGCTATGCTGACTTCGAAACCCGCGGACACTTCGATGGGCACCTGAACACGTGAGGTGACCCCATGCGCTTCAAACCCAAACCTTTTAGGGAACCGGTGCCCTTCAGGTGTCTCTACTGTCTCGACTGCTGCAGGGGGAGGCACATCTATCTAACTCTTAATGATATAGAGAGAATAGCGAGGGCCGGGCACGACCCCCAGGACTTCGTGACGTTCTCCGTTGAGGGGGATAAGATACGCTTCGTCCTCGCGGTGAGGGAGTGGGACCTGGGCTGCGTCTTCCACGACCCGGAGACCGGAAAGTGCCGTGTTCACGACGCGAACCCGATAATCTGCCGCATCTATCCCTTCATGGTCTCCCGTAAACCCCTCGGCGTTGAGGGGGAGATGCCCTTTGATTACGGAGGCCAGAGGCTGTGGCTCTACTACGACGAGAGCTGCCCGGGAATAAACGCGGAGGAGCCGGAGACGACGATAACCCCGGAGGAGATAGCGGAGCTCGGCCTTCGGTTCGAGAGGGAGTTCGAGAGAACTGACATGGCGGGGTTCGCCGAGCTGCTCGATAAACTCGAGGACTAACCTTCCCACGGTCATGATGGGTGCGGCTTCGGGGGAGGAAAAGTAGATATACATGCAGGGACGAACACCTACCATGGCCGGCTGGAAGTCCTACCTGCTGCCCGTCCTCTTTCTCATTCAGGCGGGGATTAACCTGATGTTCCATGGTTTTCCAGCGGTCATGTTCTCGGTGGTCATTCCTAACTCTCTCTACGAGAAGCTGGCCTGGGCCCTGCCATTCCTTATCTTCGGCTACTTTTCCCTCGGGATACTGTCCCTCTACTACCTCTCCGCTTCCAACGTCCGCAGGGGAAGGCTTCTTGGATTTTTGTATTTCGGCGCCGGGGCGCTGGGCTCGGTCGCGGTTCTCTCGGAGTCCATTCATGAGACGCCCCTGCT
>JAMONK010000021.1 GCA_027065835.1 Thermococcus sp.
CGTTGCAGCACATGCACGGGTCTATGTAGGCGACCACAACGGGTATGTCCGCCACCTCTGCCCCCAGGAGAAGGGGCCCCCAGGAATTTATGTTGTTGTAGCTGGGCGCTATGACCTTCCACACCGCTGGACCGTCCCTGGTCCCGTCGTACTTGAGGTAGTGGATGACCTCACCCCTTGGAGCCTCATGGGCGCCTATCGCCTCCCCCTCTGTGCGCTTTATCTTGGCCAGAAGAACCGGGTACTTGTCTATGGCTAGAATCTTCCCCTCCGGCAGTTCGTTGATGCAGTACTCGATTATGTCGAGGCTCTGGTCTATCTCGTAGAGCCGGACCACGGTTATGTCGTAGGCGTCCCCCCTGAGTTCGCTCACAAAGTCCTGGGGGACTATGGCCCTCACGTCCATGTCTGCGTAGGCATCGTAGGGTGTGTCCTGTCTGACGTCCATCCGTAGCCCGGCCGCCCTCGCGGTTGGGCCGACGACGTTCAGCTCCAGCGCCATCTTCTTGGAAAGCTGGGCCACTCCGCGCGTCCTGGCCTTGTAAGCCGGGTCTGAGAGGAAGACTTCCTTCATCTGCTCGTTGAACTTGCGGTAGTAGTCTATCATGTCCCTGAGCGCTTTGATATGGCTCTCCTTCAGGTCCCTCCGAACGCCACCTATCATGTACATGGCGTAGTTTATTCTGTTGCCGGTTATGAGCTCAAGGACGTCCAGGACCTTTTCCCTTCCCTTCCACGTCCAGAAGAGGAGGGGGTCGAAGCCTATCTCGTGTGCCACGACGCCGAGCCAGAGGATGTGGGAGTGGATCCTCTCAAGCTCGGCCACTATCGTCCTTATGTACTGGGCCCTCGGCGGCGCCTCTATTCCGAGCGCTTTTTCGCTCGTTATCACGAAGGCGTAGGGATGAGATATCGAGCAGATTCCGCATATCCTCTCGGAGAGGTAGAGGGTCTGTATTGCGTTCCTCTTCATACCCATGTACTCTATTCCCCTGTGGGCGAAGCCCCTCTTGACGTCAACGTCGACTATCCTCTCGCCCTCGACCTTGGCCTCCACCCTGATGGGCTCCTTGAGGGCGGGGTGGATTGGTCCCACTGGGACGTAGTAGTACGCCCTCTCACTCATCCTCGTTCACCCCCGCGTTTCTGATCTCCTTCACGCTCCTGTGGGTGTGCTTTACCATGTCCTCCACACCGTACTCGTCCCGCCTCCACGGGTACTTGCCCTCCGGCCAGTCGTCGGGCAGGAAGAGGTGTCTCCTGTTCTTCAGGCCTTCAAACTCCACCCCCAGCATCTCTCTAATCTCGCGCTCGTTGGTCTCGGCACCGGGCATGAGGTCGGTTATCGTCGGGAGGACGAGTCTCTCCTTCGGCAGATCGAACTTGATTACCACGCTCACCTCCCCCCAGGGCTCGGCCCAGAAGAGGCCGAAGGAGTAGATCATCGTTATGACGTCTCCACCCTTGTCTTCTCCGCTGATGAAGTGCAGATGGGGGTAAGCGATGGCGAATACTTCTTCCACGGCTTTTCTGAACGCTTCCGGATCTATGGTGAGCCACACCTCCTCGTATGTTCTCTTCCTCTTGACGCCCATCGTGTACTCCCTTATCTCGTGTGAAACGAGGGAGTCCCCAAGTGCCTTCTGGAATCTCTCAAGGACCTCCTCGGCGGTCATCGTCATTCCCCATCACCCCCGGTCTTTCCCTCCAGTTCCTTCTCCAGCCGTTCTATCTTGAGCCACGCCTTGACGACACCGTCTATTATTGCCTCGGGCCTTGGAGGACAGCCGGGGACGTAAACGTCAACGGGAATTATCTCGTCTATGGGGCCGGCTATGTTGTAGGAGTCGTAGAACACTCCCCCCGTCGTGCCGCAGCTGCCTACGACAACGACGGCCTTTGGGTCTGGCATCTGCTCGTATATACGCCTCAGCTTGTCCGCGAAGTCCCTCGGAATAGCCCCCGTTACGAGGAGGACATCCGCGTGCCTTGGGGAACCTGCGAGCCTTATCCCAAACCTTTCTACGTCATAGCGGGGTGTTAACAGGGCCACAATTTCTATATCGCAGGCGTTGCAGCTCCCCCCCGAGGCGTGAAACACCCAGAGTGAACGTTTAAACGAGGTCAGCTTCCCCATTCACAATCCCCCCAGGAAGATGAGGATTATAACCGTCCCGACCCCGATGTACCAGTAGATGTAGTCCCGCAGGTCCCCGGTGTGCATTGCAATCAGGACCCTGTAGTAGCCCTTTAGGGCCTCTAAGAATCCCCAATAAATGTCACTGGCCCTTACGCGGATCTCTTCAACGTCCGGTTCCTCGTTGCCGCTTAGGTAGGGTTTTGCCTGCTCCCCGGTTTTGTGGGCCGGGTTCCCGCGGGAGTAGATTATGTAACCCACCACCGCGAAGAGGACCAGGAAGGCAACCCACAGGAGGGGATTCCAGTATCCCGAGGGGGTGTGCAGTGTGAAGTTCATGGCAGCCACCCCGTGTACGCTGTGAACTTTACGAGGGCGTCAACGGCCGGGTACACCAGTTTATTGAGCACAACGTTCGGGAACAGACCGAAGAGGATACAGAGCACTGCGAGGGTTAGCATCGAGGCGAGCATGGGCTTCGGCACCTCCCTCACGCTCTCGTACTCCCTCACGGGGGGGCCAAGGAAGGCGGATGCAAAGACCTTAACGAAGGAGGCGAGTGTTAGGACGCTCGTCACCATGGCCACTATGGCCAGGAGCGGATTTAGCCGGTAGGACGTCTCGTAGATAAGGATCTTGCTCGCGAAGCCGTTGAAGGGTGGAAGACCGGATATTGCGGCGGCACCGACTATGAAGGCTACCGCTGTGTACGGCATCCTTCTGGCCAGTCCCCCCATTTTATCCAGGTCCCGCGTTCCGGTGACGTAGAAGAGGGCCCCGGCTGTCATCAGCAGGAGTCCCTTGTAGATTATGTGGTTGATTATGTGGAAGATGCCGCCCGCCATTGCCGCCCGCCCAAACTCCTGGAACTTTGTGGGGTCGTGGAGAACGGTCAGGCCAACGCCGACGCCGAGGAGCATGTACCCCGTCTGCGAGATGGCGTGGTAGCTCATGAGTCTCTTAACGTCGTGCTGGACGAGGGCCATCGTAACGCCTATGAACATAGTGAGTACCCCAAGGATGCTCATCACCCAGCCGATCCTCTCTAGCGTCCAGGAGACACTGGCGAAGAGCGTGAAGCTCACCCTGAAGAGGGCGTAGAGGCTCGCGTAGGTTGAGACCAGAAGGGGAGGGTTCACCCCGGAGGGAACCTCCGTGTAGGCGTCGGGGACCCAGTAGTGCATAGGGACCGCACCGCACTTGACCGCGAACGAGGAGAAGAGCAGTCCGAAGGCTATCATGTCCGGCACGTTGAACGAGACGTGTTTGGCGAGGTAGGCCAGGTTGAGGTTGTCGTACTGGGCGTAGAGTATTCCTATCGAGAAAAGCACCATTAATGACGCCACAGAGCTCACCATGAGGTACTTTATCCCCGCCTCGCTCGCCTCACCGCGGTAGTTTCTGAACCCCACCAGAGCGGAGCCCGCTATCCCCGCTATCTCCAGGAACACGAAGAGGTTGAAGAGGTCGCCGGTGAGCACCATGCCGAGGATGCCAACCTCAAGGAGGAGTATCAGGGAGTAGTACTTTTCCAGACCGTTCTCACGGCTCAGGTGGCTGTAGGAATAGAGGGCGCCTATGAACGTCATGAGGGCGGCGGAGATTGCCATGAAGACCCCCATGGCGTCGATCTCGAAGATGATTCTCACAGGCAGCCGGTAGCCGGAAGGGAGGGTGAGCCCCGGTTCCTTCGCACCGAAGGTGTAGAGGATCGTTCCGGATGACAGCACCTCCTTCGCCAGGAATAGCACCAGCCCCAGGGTCACGAGGGCTATGGCGTTCGCCCACAGCGCTGCCCCCCTGGGCCTTTTCTTCAGGAGGGGGGTCGTGAAGGCGCCCAGCAGGGGCACCGCTATCACGAGTGCTGGCAGATTCTCCATCATCCTCTCAGCCTCCTTATCTCCCTGACGTCGAGCGTTCCATAGTGCCTGTAGATGTTGACGGCGAAGGCGAGCATGAGGGCCGAGACCGCGACACCTATCACTATGCTCGTAAGCGTCAGCGCCTGCGGGGTTGGAAGAACCATGTTGTTGAGCGCCTTTTTGGGTGCCA
>JAMONK010000022.1 GCA_027065835.1 Thermococcus sp.
TATTATCACTGGAAGTTCCTGCCGCGGGTCGTTCACCCTGAGCCTTAAACTCTCTCCGTTTTCGAGAACCTCAACGCTCTCCGGTAGTCCTTCAACCCTGAGAACCCCCTCAACGTGGATGACACTCCCCTCTCCAACCATCTCTTTGAGCCCCTTGACGGTTCCAACCGCTATAACGTTTCCCTCGTCCATTATGGCCACCCTGTCGGCCAGTCTCTCTGCCTCCTCCATGTAGTGGGTCGCTATGATCACCGTCTTCCCGGCCCTCCTGAAGCCGAGGATTATCTCCCACAGCTCCCTCCTGGCTGGAACATCTAGGCCGTTTGAGGGTTCGTCGAGGATTAGGATCCTAGGCTCGTGAAGGAGGGCTATGGCCAGATTGAGCTTTTTCCTCTGCCCACCACTTAATTCCTTAGCTTTCTTCCCCTCAGGGAGGTTGAACTCTTCGATCAGCTCGCCGATTCTTGTCCTCGGGGCGTCGTAGAGATCAGCGTAAAATCTGAGGTTCTCCCTGACGGTTAGAACGTCGTAGGCTATGCTCTCCTGCGGGACATACCCCACGAGGGCCGAGGTTTCCTTTGAAAGCGGTCTCTCAAAAACGAGGACCTCGCCGGAGTCGTACCCAAGCCCCTCGGCCAGGATCCGGATGAGGGTCGTTTTTCCGGCCCCGTTTGGCCCCAGGAGCGCGAAGACCTCCCCTTCCTCAACCTCGAGGTTTATTCCTTTCAGGACTTCGGTCTCGCCGTAGCCCTTGCTCAGGTTTCTGACCGTCAGTGCCTTCATCTCACCACCCACTGGTGAAGGCGGTGTGGAGCATTTAAACCCCCATGGAATTCTGGGGTTCAGAATAAACCTCACGGGCTATTTTTCCCTTCGGGCGCCTGAAGACCAGGACCTCGGAAACCCCGTGTTCGCCCGGCGTTATTAGCTCGGCCTCCCTGAAGAAAATCCTTCCCAGGGCGAGCTGTGAGGCCAAATCCCAGAGCCTCAGCTCCATATCGGCTATCCTCTCAAAGCCCGGCAGCCTGTAGTAGCCCCTCCTCTCGACTCCCCTGCGGACGTCGTAGCCCTCATGGAGGGAGACGAGAACGTATTCCGGCGTTCTTCTCTCGACCAGGAAGTCCCTGTAGGAGGAGCCGAAAAGGAATCGCTTTATCCTGTCGGTTTCTTCGATGAAGAAGGCTCCGTCGTCACTCAAAACCGATGCAACGCCCGAAAACAGAGTTACCGCCTGAAACGGATCAAAGTGCGGCATCGTGTGCCCCCAGAGGACCGCGAGGTCGTGTTTGCCCACGAGGGACGGAAGTTTCAGCACGTCGCCGGCAACCAGACTGAGCTTGGGATTTATGCCTGCAATTTCGAGCCATTCCCGGACTTTTTCCATGTCCTCCTTTCTCGTTTCCACCAGCGTCAGCTCTGATGCAGAGAGGGCCTTCGCGGCCGCAACCCCGGCTATTCCCGTCCCGGCGCAGAGGTCGAGAACCTTCGACGCCGCAACCTCCTGCCCTTCAAAAAAGCTGACTATCGCCTTGAACCGCCGTAGGGCCCCATCATCCCCGGGCTCCATCCACCATCTGAAATGCCGGTAGAACTCCTCGAGGGACATTCCATCACCGTAAAAGATACGTAGAACGAGGTTAAAACGTTTGAGGCCTCGGCTAACCCTCTTCTCCTCACCGCTCAGCGTGGCTAACGCTCGTCATCGGCCGGATACCTTTTGTGGGAACCTTTTAAAAAGCAACCGACGAATGAGGGAGGGGGATGAAGAGCGTTTACCGGTCTGATCGCTACCGGATGAAGAGACTGGCACTGGCCGACCCCATCATTTTTTGAGAACCTCGTGCTCAACCAGCGCCACTATGTCGTTGTGTATGTCCTCCACGTCCGCTAAGGCGTTGACTATCCTAACCTCTGGAAAGCGTTTTGCGAGCTGTAGGTAGTTCTCCCTTACCTTCTTTTGGAGCTCCGCTATCTTGTCGAATTCTGTCTTTATGCTCCTGCCGTTTATGCGCTTCATGCTCTCCTTCACGGGGAGGTCGAGCAGCACGGTGAGGTCCGGGCGAATCGCAAACCGGTTCAGATCCACAAGCCAGCCCAGGTCCAGACCCCTCGCCCACTGGTATGCGAGCGAGGAGTAAAAGTAACGGTCCGAGATCACAACTTTACCGGCTTCCACCGAGGGTTTTATCAGTTTGTGAACGTGCTCCGCCCTGTCGGCGGCAAAAAGAAGGGCCTCAGCTTCGTGACTTATTCGGGCACCGTCGATTATCCCCTCTCGCCCTCCAGTTAGTACAAGTCGTCTTATTAATTTCCCGAAGGCGGTGTCAGTGGGTTCCTTGGTTAAAACCGTTTCATACCCCTGTTCTTCAAACCATTCTGCCAGAAGTTTTGCCTGAGTGGATTTACCTGCTCCATCGATGCCTTCCATCACAATGAACATTCCCACAGATGCCACCTCCAAAAGGAATCGGAGTAATTAAATGAGCCCCTTTTTAATGCTTTTCCATTAAAAATTTTAGGGGATTTTAAATAAACGAAAGGTCTAGAGCTTCTTTAGGCGGTCGATCAGCGTCCACATGCTCCCGAACTCTTCTTCTCCGCCCTCTCTGTGCAGTTCCACTATCCCATCCGGTCTGAACCGCAGTCCGAAACTGTAGTCGCCTTTGTGCATCTTCTGCAGAAACACCTGCTTCGGCTTCGGTGGTATATAGCTCGTCATCATGTCGTTCAGCAGCTCAACCTCAAAGCCCAGGTGCTCGTTTAGCCTTGGGAAGAAGAGGACTGCGGGGGTGTTCATGGCGTCAACGAGGGCTTTTCCCTTCACCTTAAAGCTGTAGTGTTTGAGCAGTTCGTGGAGGAAGTCGTCCATGGCGTTGGGGTAGTAGACCGTCGCCCCTATATCGTTGGGATGCGCCTCTATGAAGCTCCTGCTTTCGAGTATGGCGTCTATCTCATCGCTGTCGATGCCACTCACGAACACCCTGATGCCGCCGTCGTAATAGACGTACGCCAGGGGAAGCCCCTTTCTGTGCGCGAAGTCTTTGAGTGCTATCAACGGGATCAGACGAACGTCCATTATGGTTGAACCGGTGCTCACTATACCGACCACCATCGCGCGTTTCCCATACCTTGATATAGCCCTCCCATCTCTCCCAACGATTATCGTGCCGTGGGAAACGGTTCCTATAGCCCGCCCCAGAAGTGCCAGTTCTTCGGGGTTGAAACGCTCTGAGTAGTATACCTCCATTCACTGCACCTCCATCAATGTATCACCGTCAGTGTTTAAAGATTGTGCCAGTTCATCTTCTCTTTAGGGCTCTTCCTATTAATATCTTTTGCGCTCTTGTGGATAGATCAGTGCATTCATGACCCTTTAGCCCTTGAACCTGGTCTGATGGTCCTCGTGAGATGCCCATTCTGGTCCATAGATGTCCATCATTATCACGGCAAACTATTTTAATACATCGACCTAGGCTTAGCGGAGGCGGTAACATGGAACCTCTTGAGAGGCTTGAGAATCTCTTGGACGAGGCACAGTTTGAGAAGATAAAGGCGATAGACAACCCCGAGCTTCACGCTTTCTTGGCGGAGTGGATCGAATGGCTCGGACCTAGCAGGGTCTTCGTCTGCACAGACAGTGTGGAGGACGAGGAGTACGTCAAGTGGAAGGCCCTCTACTACGGGGAGGAAAAGCTCCTCGAAACACCGAACCACACCGTCCACTACGACAACTACTACGATCAGGCCAGGGATAAGGCCAACACGGCCATCCTTACACCCGGTGGAGAACCACTCCCGTACCTCAACACTAAGGACAGGGAGGAGGGACTTAAAGAGATAAAGGAGCTCATGAAAGGCATAATGGCGGACAAGGAACTCTTCGTGTGTTTTTTTGTTCTAGGACCGAGGAACTCGATATTTTCAATTCCAGCAGTCCAGCTCACCGATTCCGCCTACGTCGCCCACTCAGAGTTTCTTCTGTACCGGAAGGGCTATGAGGAGTTCAGGAGGCTGGGAAGGAGCGCGAGATTCTTCCGGTTCGTCCACAGCGAGGGCGAACTCGACGAGAGAAAAACCAGCAAGAACCTCGATAGAAGGAGGGTTTACATAGACCTGGAGGACGAGACGGTCTACTCCGTCAACACCCAGTACGGTGGGAACACTATAGGCCTAAAGAAGCCGGCTTT
>JAMONK010000023.1 GCA_027065835.1 Thermococcus sp.
TCTTTCGTGTATCCGGTGGGGGATGGGATCTCGAGAATCTCCCTCAGAATCTCAACGACGCGTTCCATGGTATCACCATTAAGAAATCGCTCGAAGGGTTAAAAAGGTCACCGCTTAGAGACCGACCGCCTTCAGTACCGTGAAGAATGCCAGAACGATGAGGGTTAGAACAACGGTGACACCTATCCCTTCCTCCGCCCGGAGTCTGTAATGGGCCAGGAGGACGTTGGCCATTATCGCGGGTGGCATGCTTGCCTCTACGAGGATGGCGTAGTAGACGCCTCCCGTCCCGTGAAGGGTGAGCAGGACGAAGAGGAATGGAGCAACACTTCGGAAGATACCGACTTCGGCCAGATGTCTGGGCCTGAACTCGTGGAGGTTTATTATGGATCCGAAGTATATCAGGAGAAGGGGAATGCTCCACCATCCAACCCATCTGGCCGGTCCGGTGAACCAGCTTGGAATCCTTATCCCGGCCAGTACAAGGGCAAGCGCCAATAGGTTCGCGGCCGTCGGTGGGAACTTCAGGGCCTTGAGCAGGCTTTTTCTAACGGAGGCCTTGCCGCTGGAGTAGTGGGCCGCGATGAACGTCGCCAGTGGCAGGACGATGAGGCTGTTGGTGGTGGAGTAGAGGATCGCCGGAGTTATGTCACCCATGAAGAGACTCGCTATTGGGAAGCCCATCGCGGCGGTGTTAGGGTAGGTCGAGAGTATCATGAGGGCCCCAGCCCAGCGCTCGTCTCTGACGAAGAGGATGGTGTAAAGGTAGGAGAGGCCAAGGCTGAGAACGATTATCAGGACCACGTAGATGAAGACCGTCTTTATACTCACCAGGTACTCTAAGTTCTTGCTCGCGACGTTTCCAAAGACGAAGAGGGTGAGCAGAACCTGGGTTGAGAGCACGCTTATTCCACGGAATAATCGTTCGCTCCCTATTATATGCTTCAGGACGTAACCGAGTCCGATGAGTGCGAGCATCTCGTAGATGTCCATGATTAGAGCTTTGACTTAGCGTTTAAAAGTCTGTCGAAGTTGACCAGGTGACCGATAAACTTTTATATACCTAGCGCGCTAGTTAAGTACAAGAAAATGTACTACAAAAATATGTACCTGGTGGTAGCATGGAAAATGACCTGAGGGTTCAACTGGAGGAGCTGAAAAGGAGGCTGGAACTCGTTGAGGAGAGCATAGATCCCGTTGATGAGGTAATGCTCTCCATAAAGGCCCGTCTGAGAAGGAAGCTTGAGGGCGGGAAGCTCCCGAAGCTCGACGAGGAGAAGGCCGCGAAGACACTTAAAGCCCTCGCCAACCCGGACAGGATAAGACTCCTGAAGATGCTGTCTGAGGGACCCACTGGCTTCAAGGAGATGAAGGAGGCCCTTGGGGTTGAGAGTCCCACGGTCTCGCATCACCTCAAGCTCCTTACGAGGACGGGAATGGTGAGGAAGGGAACCGTTTATGAGATAACGCCCAACGGACGTTTATTTTTGCGCTTGCTTGAGATCATAACCGCACTTGGGGAGGTGGAAGAATGATCTTTAACTGGAGGTACCACGTTGCAAAGCACGAGGGGCCGCGGTTCAAACTGGCCGAGTACCTGAAGGCCGGCACCGCGATACTCCTCATAGCATGGCTCTTCAAAGGGCCCCTGAAACTGGAAGCTTACAACGACTGGATTGTCTACGCCATAATCGCGCTCATCTTTGCCTTCGAACTGCTGAGCGTCGGCAGATGGTTCGGTGTAACTGTGAGCGGGGTGGTGTTCGCACTGGCCAAGGGGGCTTTCTGGACGTCGGTCTTCCTGTTCTTTGGGAAGTGGCTCGGCATGAGCGGTAAGCTTCACTCTTACGACGGGACGGCCTTCGCCTACGCCGTAATTCTGGCTATAGCCGGGCTGCTGCTCGCGAAGTTCGACGAACGGAGACTCGATCTGAAGGTTGAGAAGAAAGCTTACGAGTTCAGTGGAGCTGATTTCGGCGATGTCAGGCTCTCTGGAAGTGGGAAGGCGTATCCGGTGAGGTTCGGCAGGAAGAAGATCGGCTGGGTTCTCGATGGGGATGTGAGGGTGGAGGCGGAGACCCCACTCGGAAGGGTGAGCAAAAAGCTCCTCCCGCCTGTTATCGTTTGGACGGAGGGGAACCTCGGGGGTAAGAAGATATCGCCTGATCCCTCTTTCGTGGATAGGGTGAACGAGCTTGTGAACCCGGAGAGGCTCTACCAGAAGGGCAAGAAGGACAGTGTGGTTGATCTGGGCTTCCTAAAGGTCTACGAGGGCGAGGGTTTCGAGTACGTGAAGCTGCCCTTCATCGAGGTCATCGACACCCCCACTGGGGAGGAGGTCAAAATCGGACCCATGAGGATCAGGGATGGCAATCCGGAGATGCCTTCTAGGGACATGCTGACCATCAAGGAACTCCGCAATGGCTTCCAGCTCACCAAGGTCGGGGACCGCTTGAAGATTCAGACCGACGAGTACTCCATCGAGGCCGACGATGAGAGGGTAACCTACAGGAGCGGAAACGAGAGCCTCAGTCTCGGAGAAACGGTCTCTCTGCGCTCGGGTGACGTCTCAGTCAGCGTCGGCAGGGGAAGGGCCAAGATACGCATTGAAGACGTCGTGATCTCCGCCAGAGACGGGACGGTGCGCATAAGGACCGGGGGCAGAACGTACACGGTAGAGAACGGCGATGCCTACAGACTGGTTGTGAGGAAGGCGAAGGAAATCGTTGAGGAGCAGAGCGCCGAGCTGATAGATGGCCTTGGAATAGACAGGGCACTGCTCAACAGGCGCGTGAAGGAGCTCCTCGATGAGCTGACCGCCTACCTGGGGTGAGAGGGATGGAAACCGGAGTGGTTACGGAGGCGCCGGCCAACATCACGCCCCTTGGTGGGCGAAACGAAGGCTGTGAAAAGGAGAGGGGGCATGAGAGCCCCATCTTCGATTTTGAACTTCATCCACTGGAGGGGTTGTTATGATATTTGAAAACGTCCGGGAAGTCGATATAAACGCCACCAACGGCCGGATCGAGATTGAGGGCTGGGAGAACGACTACGTCGAGGTGAACTACACCATCCACGGCGAGGTAAACGTTGAAGTCGAGCAGATGGAGAGCAGGCTCGTCATCAGGGAGGAGCCGAAGAAGAGGTTCCTGAACCTGCTTAGGGAGAACGGTTGGGCAGAGATAGAGGTGAAGGTCCCGCGGAACGTCCCGATGATCGCGAAGAACGTGAACGGCGAGCTTAGGGCCAGGGGCGTGCGCTTTGAAGACGTCACGACTGTAAACGGAGAGATAGACCTGAAGGACTGCGAGGCCGAAAAACTGGGCACCGTAAACGGTGAGGTGAGGGCCCACCTGACGGTCGCCGGCCCCCTGAAGGCCTCCACCGTGAACGGGGAACTCGAGATTACCATTGAGGAGCTTGAGGGGGACGTCGAGGTTGGCTGTGTCAACGGCGAGGTTGTGCTCCGCCTTACCGAGTTCTGCGATGCCAGGATCGTCAGAAAAAGGGTCAACGGGGACGTTAGGCTGGTCGGCATAGACCCGGACGACCCCGTTATAGGGGCCGGTGAATTTGAGGTCAGGGCCAGCACGGTGAACGGCGACGTGAGGGTGGAGCTGGTTTGACTTTTTAGATTTTACATAACTCAGTAAATAAATAATTCAATAATTACATAATACTGTCAGAGCTCAGGGGGTTAGTGTGGATGTTCGACGATTTGAGGACGTTGGGGAGGAACTTCTGGCTCTACACCACCGGCAGGTGGATTTCACAGGCGGGATGGGTCGTTCAGGATATCGCGGTCCCGCTCTACGTGCTGGACAAGACGGGGAGCGGGGCGATGATGAGCGCTTTCGTCCTGGCCGAGTTGATACCCAGGCTCGCCCTAAACCCGATAGCCGGTGTCATCGGCGACCGCTACGACAGAAAGAAGCTCATGTACGGTCTTGACATTGTTAGGGGGATCCTTCTCTTTGGTGTCCTAGCGTTCAACCTTCTCGGGATTGGGGAACTCATGCTCATCCAGGTTGTCATGAGCGTCCTTGGAACCTTCTTCTCTGCAGGGATAGTCGGGATGTTTCCTGATCTGGTTGGGAGGGAACAACTCGCACAGGCAAACTCCATTTTGAGGTCCGGCGGACAGGTTCTCAGGATAGTCGGTCCAGTTCTGGGTGGGCT
>JAMONK010000024.1 GCA_027065835.1 Thermococcus sp.
TGCACCGATTTTCTGAACAGTTAGGTAGGCAAGGAGCATACCAAGCTTTGCCGAGTCCTCAAGGCCCCATCCGTTCAGTGTGCCGTAGATGACACCGGCGTCAAAGGAGTCTCCAGCACCCGTGGAATCGATGACCTCCGCGCTCAGGCCCCGAACTTCGGAGACCTTTCCCCCCTCGTCCCGGATTATGGCCCCGCCGCCGTTGAGGGTTATCACCAGATTCCTTGAACTGCAGAGGGAGGGATCCAGGGAACCGAACTTTCTCCGGTATTCATCCTCGTTCATAAGGAGGTAGTCCACCTTTCCCTCGATATCGGGGGGAAGCTGAGCTTCGCCTATGTCAAGGGAGACCGTCACCCCGCTATCATCCGCGAACTTCACAACAGCCTCTATAATCTCCTGAGGGTTTGATGACATGTGAACGTGCCTGGCACGGGCCAGGTACTCAAAATTGAGCTCCTTCAGAAGGTTCGCCCCAGGGTACTTTACTATACGTTTGTCCTCGCCCCGAATCATGACCACCGCAACACCGGAGTGTCCGTTAACAACCCGGATCCCATCCGTGTTCACCCCAATCCCGCGGAAGTACTCCAGATGCGCCCGCCCAATCTCATCACGACCAACGGCACCGAGGAAGCCGGTTTTCATGTGAAAGTTAGCGAGCCAGCTTATGGTGTTTGCCGCGGCTCCGCCGAGCCCGAAGAATGCCTCGTCCACGTTCACCTTCTCGTGGAACTCAGGGAACCTGTGCATGAGCATTATGATATCGTAGTTCAGGTTCCCAATCCCGATCACGTCAAAATCCTTCGCCATTTCTCACCCTCCAAAACCCATGATACTTCCAGATCTGTTAATAACCTTGTGGTGCCGGCGGGGAAAGATTTAAATATCCATTTCTACCCATTAATGAGTAAGAGGTGAACAGAAATGATGCTCATCCTGGAGGAGTACTTCAAGAACTACCCCGCAAGAAAGAAGGTTGCGGAGTTCCTTTTTGAGACCGGCCTTAGCGTTAAACGCGGCAGAATATACCTGAGAAACGTGGAGGTCCCCATAAGTGAACTGGCACGCATCATAGGGGTCAACAGGAAGATAGTGTACCACACGATTGAATACATCGAGAAAACCCATCCCCTGAAGCTGATATTCGAGCGTCTCGACCCCCTGCCGAGCCTGATAAACGTGGCCCCCCTGATGGGATGGGAGGTTCTTGAGGTGGAACTCGAGAAGGAAATGTACCTGGACGGATTCTCCGAGGTACTACTGCTGCTCCATGAAAAAGACATACACGTTATGGAGATCTTCAGCAGGAACCTTCGCGAGGAACCAACGAAACTCTACATAATAATCGATGGGACTCTGCCGGCGGAGGTCTTCGTCAGGGTGAAGGAGATCAAGGGGTTCAAGAAGCTGATCCTGCGGACACCGGAGAGGGACAAAGAGAAGTACGTATGCAACTACTGCGAGGTCAGGTACTGCCCCAAGAGGATACTGATGGAGCGGATTGCGGCTAACCAGTCACAATGAAGCCGTGCTCGTTCCCTGGTTCCTCCCATTTTACCTCCACCCTCGTTACCCGGGCAAAGGCGGGCCCCTGGTGTGCCCACCCGATCAGGGCCTCAACGCGCTCAGGATCGCCTTCGATAACGGCTTCCACCGTGCCGTCCGGCAGGTTCCTCACCCAGCCGTTTACTCCCAGTTTTCTTGCCTCCCTCTGCATGCTCCACCGGAATCCAACACCCTGAACCCTACCATGTATTCTCAGGTGAGCCCTTACCCGCCGCATCTTCACTCCCCGAACAACACTAAGACCAAAGGAATTTAAGTTTTCCTTCCCATAACAGAACGGGGGATGAAGATGGAGATGATACTCGTTTACACAACGTTCCCGGACAGGGAGACCGCCCGCCGAATAGTCGGGGAGCTCGTCAAAAAGAGGATCATAGCGTGCGCGAACCTACGGGAGCACGATGCGATTTACATCGAAAACGGCGACGTGATAGAGCGGAAAGAAATTGGGGCCCTCATAAAAACGGAGGTAGGGAAATGGAAGGAGCTTAAAGAGGAGATCCGGCGAATGCACCCCTACGAAACACCCCTGCTCATGAGGATCGACGTGGACCGGGTGAACCATGAGTACATCGAATGGATGAAGAAGGTGCTTGGATGATAAGGAAGGTGAAACCCCAGATACGCGCTGTAGGCTTTGACGACGGGACTTTTTCATTTTCTTCCAAGATAGACCGTGAGAAGACCGTTTTAATCGGCGTCGTTATGAAGGGTTCGCAGGAGGTCGTGGGGGTACTCTCACGCTGGATAACGATAGACGGGACCGACGCCACCCAGGCCATCGCCGATGCCGTTCTGAGTTCCCGCTTCAAAGACCTCAGGGTGATACTGCTCAAGGGAATAACCTACGCGGGCTTCAACGTCGTCGACGTTGGGAGGCTCCACCATGAGACCGGCCTCCCGGTCATCGTAGTCGTCAGGAAGAAGCCGGACCTAACCGCCATGGAGGAAGCCCTGAGACGGCACTTCCCCGATGCTGAAGAGAGGATAGAACTCCTCAGAAAGGCCCCACCGCTCGTTGAGCTCATCCCCGAGAAACTCTACATCCAGGCGGTCGGTGTTGAAGGGGGTACCGCCGCCGAGGTGGTCAGGGTCACGACAAAGACCGGACTGGTACCGGAGCCGCTCAGACTGGCCCACATGGTGGCGAGTGCCGTGATGACCGGGGAGAGCACGAGGGAGTAGGTTTATAAGAGTGCCCGAAAAGAAAGGGACGACCGATGATGGCAACAGGGTAGCTACTGAATCTTGATGTGGAAGCCGTTCCAGTCTGAGGTCACGACATTGCGGGCTCCCAACAGCCCCATCCAGTGCACCCTTCAGTCACACGGAATTAAGAGCACAGGAAGTTTTGAGTCCCTCATAACCCTCTCAGCAGTGCTTCCCAGGAGGAGATCCTTTATGAAGCTTCTGCCCTTCTTTCCTATCACTACCAGGGTCGAGCGCTTTGCTATTGCGGTTCCTATTATCGCCTGTGACGCCGCACCGACAAGTACCTCGTATCCAAACGACCCCTTAATGCCCCTGAGGGACTTCTCAAGGTTCTGCTTAGCGATCTGGATGTTGTGCTCCAGATCGTCAACCCTGCCGTAGTCGACGGAGTGGATAAGAAGGCCATCCTCCACAAGATTCTCAAAGGCCTTAACCGAGGACAGTATCTTAACCGAACACTTGGAAAAGTCCAAAGCGACCAGTGGGCGCTTGAAAAGCTCCGCACAATCAACCGGCAGTTCAAACTTACCCTCGTCTTTGGAGAGGTACTTGAGGATGAGGACCGGCCTCTTTGTTGATCTAGCAAGGTTGGTGGCTGTGCTCCCCACAAAGGCGACCCTCCATACGCTCTCCCCCAGGTTCGGGATCACTATGAGGTCAACGTCCTCGCCTTCGGCCACATCGGCTATCTCAACGGAGGGAATACCCAACCGCACTATGGGGATTACATCCAGCCCCCCCTCCTGGAGCTCCTCGGCCAGCTTCTCAAGCTTCTCGCGGTATATCTCCTCCAGCTCGAAGGCCTCGAACTCAACCACGGTTATGTCAACCACGTGAACGAGGTACAACTTCTCAGCGCCCATCGAAAACAGCTTCGGGACGCACTCCCTGAGCGCATGAAGTGAGACATCCGAAAAGTCCGTGGGGTATAAAACCTTTCTAAACATACCCATCACCCTATTTTTACTTCGGGTTCAAACTATTTAGAGATTCCGGGTAAATCGTTAAGAACGTTAAGACGAATGGATGAACATGAAGAAGGTGGTCCTTCAAGCTGTTGACGTGTACAAGAGCTACCGTATGGGGAGGGGTGTGGTGGTTCCCGCCCTGCGGGGTGCGAACGTTGAGGTCCGTGAGGGGGAGTTCGTGGCCATAATCGGCCCGAGCGGCAGCGGAAAGACGACCCTCCTAAACGTACTCGGGCTTCTCGACACGCCGGATTCTGGGGAGCTGTACGTTGACGGCATCCCGGTGGTGGGTCTTGACGACGATGAGCTCTCGGAGATGAGGTTGCGAAAGATCGGCTTCGTTTTCCAGTACTACAACCTCATACCGATCCTAACGGCCCTTGAGAACGTCGAGCTCCCCCTCATCCTCGCTGGGGTT
>JAMONK010000025.1 GCA_027065835.1 Thermococcus sp.
CAACTCCGCTTGATATCCAATTCTTTTTTATTAATCCCCGGGCCGGCCACAGGATAACACGTTCTATGGCCGGTCCACCATCTCCCTCCCGGGCGGGTATTCAAAAACCTTAAATACTATGCCCGCCCAATATACCTCGAAGTTCGAGGTATTGGGTGATCGCTATGGAGACCGCTGAAGGGATTACGATAGTGACGACCGAGGGCATTCCCGGGTACCGTATCGTTGAGGTGAAGGGACTTGCCAGGGGAGGGGTGGTCATGGCCACCCACCTCGGCAGGGACATAATAGCGGGCTTTAGGAACCTCGTGGGCGGAGAGGTCACGGAGTACACCGAGATGATGGCAAAAGCGAGGGAGATAGCCCTCCAAAGGCTCATCCAGAGTGCCAAGGAGATGGGCGCCAACGCGGTCGTTGGGATGCGTTTCATGACATCCAACGTCGGCCAGAGGATGGCGGAGGTGTACGCCTTCGGAACCGCAGTCGTGGTTGAGAGGGAGTGAGCATGAAGCGGACGGCCATCCTCCTCTTTTTTACCCTTCTTCTAGTAGGCTACTCAGCGGCCGTAACACCCCAGGAAGCCATGATGGAAGCACTGAAGACGGGGAACTACTCCCTCGTCGAACCATACCTAAGTCCAACTATGGAGAAAGCCTTCTCCAAGGACGTCTTCGAGCTAACGAGGAACAGTCTAATCCGCTCACACGGTGAGATAAGGGGCTACGAACTAACCAGAAGCGAGAAAAAGGGTGGCTACACGATATACTACTACCGGGTCATGGCCGAGAGGGGGAACTACACCGTCAGTGTGACCGTAAAGGACGGAAAAGTGGAGGGTTTTCATCTCGCGAGCCTCCCGCTGAGGTTCTCCTTTCCGATCATCTACCCAATAGTCGGCGCCCTCTTGGCCTTCCTGCTGCTCTGGTTCTACCTCAGAAAACTCGGAATAGCGGAGGTAATCTTCGGTGCCGTCCTCCTCCTCATAGTCCTCGTAGTCCAGCCCCCGCTACAGGCCCTTCCAAAGTTCCTCGGAGCAAACGGGACGGCTTTCACGGTTCTCTGGAGCGGCCTTATGGCGGCACTCGTCCAGGAGATCCTCAAGTACTTCGCGGCCAGGGGTAAGCCCCTGCGGAAGGCCCTGTACATAGGGGCCGGTTTCGGTCTCGGCGAGGGCTTCTACGTTGCGGCCATCTCACTGTTCATGGGCACCGTTTCACCGCTCGCCGCCCTTGAACGTTTCTTAGCCCTGCTCTTTCACTCATCGACTACCGTCCTCTTCGCATACTCGTACAGGAACGGCTGGGGGAAGACAGCACTCTTTGCGGTGGTTCTAACCCATTGGTTAATTGATTCTCTGGCAGCCTACTGGCAATACAGTCCAAGCTACTTAATGCTGGCCGTCAGTTACGTGGTAATGGCCACCCTGGCCGCCCTCATACTACCGAAGCTGCTGCCCCTGGCAAAGCTGGAGAGGGAGGAAAACGTTAAATGGTGACCCCTTTATTTTTCCGGAGGCAGTACCTTGCTGGGAGACCCGAAGAAGAAGGCCCTAAAAAAGCTGAGGAAGGAGCTTCGCTCCGGCCTCTACTCATACCTGGTCCTTTCGCTCCTCGAAAGGGAAGGCGAGCTCCACGGTTACGCCATAAGGAAGCGGCTGGGTGAACTCAGCGAGGGGAAGCTGGTGCCGAGTGAGGGGGCCCTCTACGACATCCTAAAGAGCTTGAAGAAGCTCGGTCTGGTCGGGGACTTCTGGGAGGAGGTCAATGGACGGCCCAGAAAGTACTACCGCCTAACCAATCTTGGGAAGGACGTCCTGGCCGAACTGAGGGGTGAGATAATGGAGATAAACCGAATAATCAGGTTCACGGAAGATGGGGATGATAAAGGTGAACGGAGAGATTGTCTTTGAGCTGTTCGCTGGATTCAGCACGCTCATCGCCGCGGTTGTTACCTTGATGTTCAGGAACAGACCCAACTCCCTCATCGGTGTGAGAATCGGGTACACCTACCTCTCAGGGGCGGCATGGAAAAAGGCGAATACAACCGGGGGGATAATTCTCCTCGTACTCTCCGCCGTTCTGCTCTTGGCAGCCGCAGCGGAGGCACCCATCACCCTCTACCTGCTGGTTCTAATAACCGGGGTTATCATCACCGTTGGGGTATCGACGTACGTCGCAAAGAAGGCCTACGAGCTGGAAGACCTCTCAAGAGAGGCGCCAGAAAAGCCCAGTGGGGAACCCATCAAAACCAACGTGAAGCCTTATCTGCTCCTCCAGCTTATCGCCCTGGGACTCTATCTGCTCCTCGTGGCGTTCTGCTGGAAGAACCTCCCCAACCCCATGGCAAGCCATTTCGACGCCAGCGGCAATCCGAACGGGTTCATGTCCAGGTTCTGGGGGGCCATCGGGGTACCGAGCATGGTGTGGACACTGGCCTTCGGCCTGACTGTTATGGCAAAGGAGCCGGGGTTCTTCGCCAGGATGAAAAGGTTCTCACCTAACGGATGGAGGGCGTGGGCGGAGTTCATGACGTTGATGAACCTCGGCTTTGTAACGCTATCCTCGATGACGGTGCTCTACAACGTGAAGGCCGTTCCAGGACATTGGATGAGCTACTCGGTATGGATCTTCCTGGCGTTCATCTTCGCGGGCATAGTCCTGCTGGCTAGGGCCGGGAACGACCAGGGGCGGACGGAGGTATAAAAGATACGAGCCTAGGACGAGGGCAATCGGTTGGGTCTCGATGGGTTTAAATAGCCCCCCGTATCCCACTCTGTGGTGGTGCCATGTCCCTGGAGGAGCTCTACCGCTACCTGAACTGGCGGATGAACCCGGAGGATGAAAAAGCCCGGGAGAGGTTCTGGAGGATAGTAGAATTTTTCGAGGCGATTTCGGACAAGCTTCCCTGGGGAGGAAGGGTCCTGGACGTATGTGCGGGGACCGGAATAGCCGGGACCGCCCTCGCGAGGGCGACTCACGCTAGGCTCCTCACCGTTCTCGACGCGAGAAGGGACGACCTTGATGCCGCGGAAGAGTGGCTCAGGATGGCTGGGGTGAACCTCAAGCTCGAAACCGTTCAGGGCGACGCAAAGGAGATGGCAACGTTTGTTGACGAGCATGACATAGCCGTTCTCTGGGGCTACACAATGCCGCACTTCGACCCGTTCGACGCAGTAAAGCTGTTCGCCAACGCCGCATTGACGTTGAGCGACGACGGGGTTTTCCTCATCGAGGACATGGACAGGGTTTACTGGGTACTCTACCGTGCCGGTTACCGCAGATTTCTCGTTGAAGGGCGCAGGGAGGCCCACACAGTGGCCTCGATGCACGAGGGATACGACTTCATGAGAGGGACTTTCAAAAGGGGTTACTACCTCCTTCCAGGCTTAAGGAAGATAAGCGATGTGAACTTCCATTACTGGGACCTGGCGACTCAAATGGCCATAGGGAGCGTCTTCTTCAGAGAGTACGGGCTGATATCATCGGATGAGCACAAAATTAAGGGTGTCGGAGACGTTCTCTACTTCAGGGGGCCCAGGAAGGAGGCCGCGAAATCCACCATGGAACGCCCCAGCAGTTCACCCTAAGCCCTCCAAAGGGTCAGAGGGAGTAATACTCCGGATGCCTGTCCTTGAAGACGTCGTTAATCTCGTTTAATCTCTTGTCCTTCGCAAGGCCCAGGTCTACCTCGACAACCTGAACCTCCTCCCGGTTCTCGCTCCCCATCGCCAGGACTTCCGCCTTCGGTGAGGCTATAACACTCTTTCCTATGAACCGCAACCCGAACTCCTCGCCGATTCTGTTGGCGGTTACAGTGTAAACGCGGTTCTCAAGGGCCCTGATCGGCATTGCCCTTGGAGCGTAGGGCATCACGAGGTTGCTGGGGTGAGCTATTATCTCGGCCCCCTTAAGAGCCAGCGTCCTCGCGCTCTCGGGGAAGAACCAGTCGAAGCAGATCATAACCCCGACCTTGGTGATCCCTATGTTGAAAACGCGAAAGCCCAGGTTGCCAGGTTCAAAGAAGAGCCTCTCCCTGTAGAAGAGATGCACCTTACGGTATTTACCGATGTAACCGCTCCCAAGGGGCCCGGTTATCACCGCTGAGTTGTAGAGTTTCCC
>JAMONK010000026.1 GCA_027065835.1 Thermococcus sp.
CCTTCGAACACTGGAGACGAAGCGGGCCCTTCTGGAGGAGGCGCTTGTTCCACTGCGGCGTTCGTTGATGGACAGGGCATCGATTAGAATCGTTGAGGGTTTTATAATCCGTGGGGGAACCGCGATAAACCTGGCCCGAAACATCGTGGGTACCGCATCCCAGCACGGGATAGACACCAGGATGCTCCAAGTGCGACTCGCCGCCTTCGAACGCGTCTACGGGCAGGTTCTGAAGCTGAAACGCGCCGGGGATTACAAGGGGGCGCTGAGGGTCATCCAAACAAACAGGGGGATTATAGCATCTTTCCAGACGAGCCTTATGCACGCACGGCTGAGACTTGGAATGGTGGAGGGAGGAACTACGGCGGATGTGGGGGCCCTCATCAACGAGACCCGTGGCAGGATCCTGACGGACAGGCTTTCACTTGAGAGACTCAAAGAAAGGGGGGTAAACACAAGAACCGCGGAGCTTCAGCTGATGACGGCCGTGAGGGAGTTCAACACGGCGTTGATGTTTTACCAAAGGGGCCAGAGAGGGGAAGCAAGGAGGCACTTCCTGGCGGCGAAGTTTCTTCTGAACCGCGTTGAGTACTTCATAAGGGCCCACTCGGCGAACGGGGGGTGATAGTATGCTAAAAAGGCTTGCATTTCCAGTGATGGTCATGGTCCTGCTGCTCGGCCTTGTGCATGCGGAGTACACTGCATCCTCCGTGACACTGACGGTGTACCCTGATGGATACGTTGGTGTGGAATGTGATATCGTCCCCCCGAACTACACCTCCCAGATCAGCGTCCCCCTGTTGGGATCTCACGTTGAGAATCTGTTCGTGGCCGATGAAAACGGGGATCCCCTCAACTTCCAGGACGAGAACGGCAGTCTTGTTGTCTACATCGAGAACGGCAGTCTAGTCAACGTCTCCTACGTAACCCCGGACCTGACCTCCAAAAAAGGCCTGGTGTGGACGCTCAATGTTAACCTCAGCGTACCTTTCACGGTTGTCCTCCCCAAGAACGCGGTGGTCGTCGATCTGAGCGATATCCCTGTTGAGATCGCGGGCAACTCGATAACGATGCCCCCCGGGAATCAGAGCATCTCCTACGCCCTCACGTACCCCACGACACAATCGTACACTCCAGGGAACGCACAGCGGGAGAGAGCTCATGATTGGACGTGGATTCTCCTGGGCCTCTTGGTGGGGGGAACTGCCGGGACCTACCTGCTCTTCACGAGGAGAAGAAGCACCAGAAGGGAGGAAACTAAAAAGACGGCACCAAGCAGGGAGGAATTTGAACGAATGCTGGAGGGCCTTGACCTGAACGATGACGAGAGGAGGTCCCTACTTTACGTGTACGACAGAGGTGGAAAGGCCAGCCAGGCGGAGGTCAGGGAAGCCCTCGGTCTCCCGAAGACGACCGCATGGAGGATGTTTAGAAGGCTCGAGAGAAAGGGTCTCGTGAGGATACTGAAGGGAAAGAAAGAGAACTGGGTGGAGCTCAGGTTTTGAGCCCCTCATCTTATTCTTGAGCCGAGCTTTATCTCCTTATCCGGCATAAGGAGAGCAACGTTCTCGCCGTCGTCGGCAGCGAGGAGCATTCCCTGGCTCTCAACGCCGCGGAGCTTCTTGGGTTCAAGGTTCGCTATGATGACCACGTAGTGGTTCAGCAGCTCCTCCGGTTTGTAGTACCTCTTCAGTCCTGCTACCAGCTGTCTGACCTCATCTCCGAGGTCAACCTTGACCACGTAGAGTTTATCCGCGTTGGGGTGGTCCTTAACCTCGACTATTTTTCCAATCCTAAGATCAAGCTTCATAAAGTCATCGAAGCTGATATGACTCATCTTTTTACCCCCCGTTTTAACCCTCTCTTTTTTCTGACTGTCTCCAACTTTTTCGGTTTTGTTACCCTTCCCCTCGGGGACCTCCCCGTAGATACCCTTGAGGAGCGCAAGGGCTTCCTCTTTCCTCTTCTCGCCGAAGTGCTCCAGGACGACCTTAAAGACGTCCTCCCTCCTGTAATACTTGTCGAGGAGAAGTTTTGCACCCTCCGGATTATCCCTGCCTATATAGGTCACTATGAAGTGGATTATCTCATCGTCGGCGACCTTCCTGAACATCGGCGTGGCCTTCCTCACGCGGTGGCCCGCGGGAAGCTCGCTGAACTCCCAGCGTCTGGCTTCCTCAAGGTTGAGGAGGTGCCATACCCTCTCGCTCGCGTCCGGAAGGAAAGGTTCGAGCAGGATTCCGAGGGCCTTCACTATCTGCAGCGAGACGTTAACGGTGGTCCCAGTCCTCACGCGGTCGGTTTTGGCGGTCTTCCACGGCTTCTGGTAGTCGAAGTAGCGGTTGCCGAAGATAGCGAGCTCCATCACCCTCTTAAGGGCGTCCTTGAAGCGATAGTGAGCTATCAGTTCCCCGGTCTCCTCAAAGGCCCTTTCAATCTCCTCAAAGGCCCTCCTGTCGAGGTCGTCCAGCTCACCCCTCTCGGGAACCACTCCATCGAAGTAGCGGTTGGCGAAGGTCATCGCCCTGTGGACGAAGTTCCCGAGGTTGTTGACGAGCTCCTCGTTTATCTTGCTCTTGAAGTCGGCGAAGCTGAAGTCGCTGTCGCGAGTTTCAGGCATTACCGCGGTGAGGTAGTAGCGGAGGTAGTCCGCTGGGAAAGCATCAAGGAACTCATTGGCCCATATCGCCCAGTTCCTGCTGGTTGAGAACTTCCTGCCCTCGAAGTTGAGGTACTCATTGGCGGGGATATCGTAGGGGAGGAGCCACTCCGTCTCGGCCTCACCATCCCTGTACTTCCCGTAGGCCATGAGGAAGGCGGGCCAGAAGATTGCGTGGAACGGGATGTTGTCCTTGCCGATGAAATGGATAACCCTCGTTTCACCATCGAGGTTCAGCCAGAACTTCTTCCACTCGTTCTCCCTTCCCTCCCTCCTGAGACCGTCAATCGTTATGCTGATGTACCCTATCGGCGCTTCAAACCACACGTAGAGGACCTTACCCTTAACGTCTTCATCGTCGAGCGGGACGGGAATACCCCAGTCGAGGTCCCGCGTCATGGCCCTCTCTTCGAGTCCTTCGTTAATCCAGCCGAGGACGGTGTTCCGGACGTTCGGCTTCCAGTGCTCCTGGCCGAGAACCCATTCCTTCAGCCTCTCCTCGAAGTCCCCCATGCGAATGTAGTAGTGGGCCGAGTCCTTGAAGGTAATCGGATTGCCGCAGATGTTGCAGCGCGGGTTGATGAGCTTCTCCGGTGTCAGCGGGTGGCCGCAGACCTCACACTGGTCACCGCGCTGGTTCTCGGCGCCGCAGTAGGGGCAGGTCCCGATGACGTAGCGGTCCGGCAGGAACATCCTGTCGTGCTCGCAGTAAGCCTGCTTGGTGACCTTCTTGACGAGGTGGCCGTTTTCAAGCGCCTTGAGGAAGAACTCCTGGCTCACCCTGTAGTGGACCGGCAGCTCGGTCCTGCCGAAGTAGTCGAAGCTTATCCTCGCCCTTTGGAACGCGGTCTTTATGCTCTCATGGAACTCATCGACGATTTCCCTTGGACTTCTGCCCTCCTTGAGGGCTCTGAAGGTTATTGGGGTTCCATGCTCGTCCGTTCCACAGACGAACAGCACCTCTTCCCCTTTCAACCTGAGGTAGCGGACGAAGATGTCCGCCGAGAGGTACGCCCCCGCCAGATGCCCTAGATGGACCGGTCCGTTCGCGTATGGAAGTGCAGAGGTGACCATGTACCTGACCATTTTAACCACCTTTCGCCGGTTGATTCAGGCCCTTATAAGACCTGCGGGTTTTAAACATTACGGTGGGTTATTAAGTGATGTAAAAAATATATACGGTTTGATATAAAGTCCCGAACCTGTCGGGCGGGGTTTCCGTGGGAAGGTTTATCTATCTCGCAGTCCACCCCTACGCAGGTTGGGGGTGAGTGGATGAATGCTCGTGTCATCGAGAGGTTCAAATTTGAGGCCGCCCACTCCGTGGCTATGGGGGGACGGGTCGAGGAGGTACACGGACACACTTTCCGTCTGGAGGTTGCCGTGGAG
>JAMONK010000027.1 GCA_027065835.1 Thermococcus sp.
ACTTCGCGATGGCCTACACCTACGCTCTCCTCCGCGCCCTGGAGGAAAACCCCGATGAGGAGGTGTGGGAAGTTAGAAAGGCCCTCCTTGAGCTGGAGAGGCTTTACAACCACTTCAACGTCATCCACAAACTGGCCGGGGCGGCATCACAGAAGGTCGCCACCATGCACTTCCACGCTTTGGAAGAGGACGTGTTGAGGGTTTTCTCAAGGCTCGTCGGCCACCGCTACGGATTTGGTGCTAACGGACCTGGCGAGGTCAGGATACTCGACCGGAATGTGGTTGAAAGGGTCAAAGCCATCAAAAGGGAGTTCCTTGGCCTTCGGGAGGAGCTCCTCGAGAGCAAAATATTCATCGACCGTCTTCACAACACATGCAGGCTCACCAGGGAGGACGTCATCGAGCTTGACGCCGTTGGAATAGCAGCGAGGGGTTCAGGGGTCCCGAGGGACGTTAGAGCCTTCGATCGGTTCTACTCCTATGAACCGGTTACCTGCAGGGAAGGTGATGCCCTTGCAAGGATGATGGTCCGCATGGAGGAGATAGAGAGATCCTTTGAGATAATCGAGTCCGTTGACGTGAGGTCCGTGAGGTCCGATCCGTCCGTTAGGGAGGGTCTGAACCTCGGCCTCTCTGAGGCCGCACACGGCGATGTCCTCGCTCTGGCGGAGGTTGAGGATGGAAAGGTGAGGTGGATTGGACTCAGGGGGGCGTCGCGCATCAACTACATCGCCTTCGCAAGGGGCATAACCGGGAACATTTTTACGGACTTTCCGTTCGGCCTTGAGAGCTTCGGCCTGAACTTCGCCGACGCGGACCTCTGGCAGGGGGGTGAGGACTGATGTGGATACTCAGGGGACTTAGAAAGGGCGTGATGACAAGTGGGTACCCGGGGAAGGTTAGCGACGACGAGCTGGCGCCGAGCTTTCCACTTAAAGAACCTGGGGAGTGTCCCTTTGGGGCTCTGGAGAACGGGGAGTTCGACATCAAGAGGTGCCTGAACTGCCGCCTCTGCAACACCCCCCTGGGCAGGAAGCTTGACGTTGATGAGATAAGGAACCCAATGGACTTCAGGAAGTCCCTCCACGTTTTCTTCCTTGACGTCGGAACATGCCATGCGTGCAACCGCGAGGTGGCCCAGCTGAGCAGTCCCTACTACGACGTTCACAGACTGGGAATCTTCTTTACGCCAACTCCGAAGCACGCGGACGTTCTCCTCGTCGCGGGCTGTCCAACGGACGGCATGATCCCGGTTCTGAGGGAGGCCTACGAACTGATGCCGGAACCGAAACGCGTTCTGGTTCTTGGAGCGTGTGCAAGCGGCAGCCTCTGCGGGAGGGGCATAGAGGATTTCGTCCCGGTTGATGGATACGTGGCCGGCTGTCCACCTGCGCCGGTTCAGATAATCCGGGCACTCCTTAAGATCGCCGGGAGGGATGTGGAATGAACCCCTACTACCTCATAACCATCGGCTTTGTGCTTTCCTCTCTCGTTGCAGTGGGCTCACGCAGGGCCTCGTACTGGCTGAGCGCGGTCCTTTCAGCAACGTTGCTTGGCCTTCTCGTGTTCCAGTTTCAGCCTGGCTCCCTCGATGAAACGGCACGTTACTTCATGCTGATTTCGTCAATAGTCTGGCTGACGTCTTCTCTCTTCAGCGTGAGCTACGACGACCACTATCCGAGGCTCCTCGCCGGAGCGTTCTCGATGACGATAGCGGGGATGATGGTCATCCTGCTCGCGAAGGGAGCGGTGGGTTTCCTGGTAGGTTGGGAAGTCATGACCGTGGCGAGCTACCTCGGAATAACCGCGAAGGATAGGGAGGGTAAAGGGGCCTACAAGTTCCTTGCCTTCGGAGAGCTGAGCGCCCTTCTGATTCTGGCGGGCTTCGGCCTGCTCTCGATGGGGAGCGGCTCAACGAGTTTTTCCGCATGGAAACCCTCGCCGGTTTGGGACGTGGCCTTTTTCCTCGCGGCCCTCGGATTCGCCGTGAAGATGGCGGTATTTCCGTTCCACGTCTGGCTCCCAGATGCCCACGGTAACGCGCCGGCCAATCTCTCGGCCCAGCTCAGTGCAGTGCTCACCCTCATGGGGCTCTACGGGATCGTTAAGCTTCTCCTCATCGGGAGGCCTGCCGATTGGGTCGGTGCGTTCTTCCTCCTCTTTGGAGGGATAACTGCCATACTAGGTGCCGCGTACGCGGCCGGAACGGAGCACGTCAAGAGACTCCCGGGTTACAGCACGGTGGAGAACGACGGCATACTACTTGCCCTATTTGGTGGAACCGTGGTGGCCCTCAACCACGGCGTGATGGACCTGGCCTCGTTCACTTTCCTGGCCCTGCTGTTCTTCGCCTTCGCACACAGCGTTGCCAAAGGACTGCTCTTCCTCATAGCGGGAAGGCTTGAGAACGGCACCGGACGCTTCCCTGAGGTAGTCCGTGGAAGACTCACCACGGTCGGTGTTGTAGCGGGCTATGCCTCCGCCCTTAGTCTTGCGGGAATTCCACCATTCCCCGGGTTCCTGGGGGAGTGGCTCGGTATAGAGAGCCTCCTGCAGAGCTTTAAAATACCTGATCCCAGGTTCAAGGTCCTTATGATGCTCGTCGGATCCCTCGCGGCCCTGACGGCCGGGATAGCGGGCGTCGCTATGAGCAAGATGATAACTCACGGCGCCCAGAGAGCCGGCGGAAAGAAAGGTCATCCCGTTGAGGACGCCGGCTACGCCCTCTCGACCCTGGTTCTCTTCACGGTCGGGATATTCCCAGGCCTCGTCTTCCGCCTCATCAACGTGCCGATGACGGCCCTTACCGGGGAGAGGGCGACGAGTTTTCTGGGAGGTGCGCTTGGAATAAGGGACGGCTTCCTCGTGGTTGCCAAGGGATTCGGGGGAATCTCGCCGACGTACCTTGCCACACTCGTCTTCCTCTTCGCCCTTGCTGGCTACATTACCGTCAGGGTCTTCAGGGGCTGGAACATCAGACGCGTCAGGGCCTGGAGCGGTGGCCTGAGCAACCCCGAGTACCCGCCGATAGCACACTCGGCAATACTCCTCATCACGGAAGGCTGGCTCTACGGAACGAAGGAAGAAAACGGAAAGCTTCACTGGCGTGAGAAGGTCAACCGGACCTACAACTGGATGAGCAGGGGCTACCTGAGCTTCTCTGAATGGTTCAGACACAGCCTTATGAAAGGCTCTGACAGTGTTTACGTCGCCTACATACTGCTCGCGGTCATGGTTGGGTTGCTTTACCTTCTCCACGCCCTCTGATGTTTTACCTTTTTGACGGCTGTGCTCAGCAGTTGTAGCAAAGCATGGCCGCTTTCTTAAGGAGTATCACCCGATAGACCTTCCCGTGGATGATCCGTGGGCTGGATATTTTGTTTAGGTGATGGATTCTCCTCCGCTCAAGGGCTATCAGGTTCAGCTCGCGGAGAACCTTGGCGAAGTCCTCCGGGCGGATCTTGAGCCAGCTTGAGTAGTAGTCGAAGAGCTCCTTCTCCACGACGCGGTAAAGCTTTCCGTCTACTCTGTAACGTATTGCACGCTTTGGCAGCTCCTTTCTCAGGCGCCAGCGGGCGTGGCGGGGTTCCTGGAACTCGTAAACCGCCTCGTTCATGGGCTTCCCTTCCACCATCATGGCCAGAACTATCCCGAGGATGCGGTTTATTCTGTCCGGGACACCGATGACGTCGCCTTTCAATGTGATCTTTCTCCTGTGAACCTCTATCCCGGCCTTCTCAAGCTCTTCGGCTATCTTGGGGGTGGTCTTCTTCTTCGTTCCGCTGGTGTCAACAATGCCCCCGATTATGAAAGCTTTGGCATCAAAATCCTCCCCGCTCAGAACCTTCTCGGCCCAGGGATCGAGGAGGACCGCTTCGTTTATGCCATTTTCTTTCAGGAACTCAGCGGTCGGTCCCTCGTGAATGGTTATTCTCTCCAGAGGTCCGTGGAACATCCGCCTGAACTCATCGTTGGTCCAGGTGACGGCCAGCTCCTTTCCCGTGAAGTACCTCCTGAGAACGGAGTAACTCT
>JAMONK010000028.1 GCA_027065835.1 Thermococcus sp.
CCTCGTGAGCGATGATTCCCACGACGATGGGGCCGGCAACGATTGGGAATTCACCGCGCTTTGGCGCTACGCCCTTGAGCTGGCTGTGCATTTTTCTCAGAACCCTTCCGGTGACCTTCTCGTTGGGCTCTATCTCCGTCATCAGCTCCCAGCCGTGGTCAACCGCACCGATGCTGTCCCTCGCCATAGCGAGCTTCCCGTCGGCCTTTCCGGTAACGTAGGTTCCCTGGTAGAGGTAGTTGTAGTCCCACTCTATCCTCGTGCCCTCGTTCGTGAGAACGGCCTTTTTCCCGCTACCGTCCTCATAACGGATCTGAACGCTCTTAACGGCCTCATCCCCCTTCAGGAGCTTCTCGAGCTCCCTCAAGTGGGCGACCTTCTCCTCGATGTCCACTTCCCTGGGCTTGAGCTTCATCTTGCTCTTCACGAAGTCCTCGATCGGCTTTATTTCGGCCAGATGGATTTTCTCCTTCTTGGTGCCCGCTGCGGCGTTTGCCAGTTTGTACGCTTCTTCGATCTTTGTTTCCAGGTTGGTGAGGTCACTCGTCGATGAGAAACCCCACGCACCGTTGGCGAGAACTCGTATCGCTATTCCGCGGTGTAACTTCCCTGTAAAGCTCGTGAAAACCCCATCTTTTAATCCGAGCGTCGTCTTTCTCAGGTCCTCGTATCGGAGCTCTATATAATCTGCTTTCAGGTTTTCCTCTGCCCATCGAAGGGCCTTTTCAAGTGCCTCCATGGTTACCACCGTTTACGTTTGTTCATTGATGTCTTGGCATCCGAGGATATAAAAGTCTTTTGAGGGTTTCGATGGAGGTCGAAATGATGGCAGATACGTTACCCCAACACGAAACAAATGCCCAACAACGTTCATCGCTAACGTATATTTCGAGCAAAAGTGTTATATATGGGGAGCGAACAACACTCAGTGCAATACTCTGTCGGAGGCCGATGTGGGCATCGCAACGTTTCGGTCGGTAGAATCCCGCCGAAGAGTCGACCCTCGTGACCGCGATCGGTGCCTAGGGGGGTTGGGGGAGGATCGTATGAAGGTCGAGGATGAAGTTTCCCTGCTGCTGATTACCGTCTTCCTTATCCTGTTACTGTCCCTGATATGGGGAGGGGACACCTCGTTCGGGGCTAAGGTACGACTCTCCCTCTACCTCATTCTCACTGTGCCCCTGTTTTTCATTACTTGGGCGACAATACATGCAATCTGGAGGAGAACTGCATCCGCACTGGCTTCCTGCGTTTTGGGCTTTGTCGTTTTTATGGCGTTTGTCCTTTCCTACGAGGTCATCATGATCAGGAGAATTGACGCTGTGGTTACTGGTGTAGCCTCGGTTATAGGAGGTTTTACCCTTGCCTCTGAACTCTGGACCAGGACGGTGTGGGGGTGATGCTATGAATCCTTGGTTTGCCTTAACGGTTCTCCTCGGCGTTTCCATTTTCGTTTACCTTTTCCTGATCATGAAGAATCGGATGGAAATCCCGAAAGCAGGCCTTGCAGCCATTACAGTGTACATCATCCTTGGACTCACCCTTATTGCCCTTGGATGGAACGTGAGTCCATGGATCGTCGTTCTCCCCGGCCTCTTCGTGGCGTTATTAGACGTCCTTCAGATCAGACAACCTTCTTAGCAATCTTTTTATCTCCCCTCCCCAACCAACGTTCATGAAGGCCGAAATCAAGAACCTCATCGACAGGGGCACCTATAGAAAGCTCCCGCTCTTCGAGGGCGAACTGCCTGAGGGCTCGTACGCCCAGATAGTCGAGGTGAAGCCCGGTCAGACGGTTAAGAAGCACTACCACCTCCACCAGTACGAGCTGTTCTGCATAATGGACGGTGAAGCGAGGCTCGGCATCGGCGGGACCGAGTACCCCGCAAAGCCCGGCGATATATTCCTCGTCAAACCGAGAACAGTTCACTGGGTCATCAACGAGCGCGATGAACCCTTCCGGCTCTTTGTTGTCAAGCTGAACTACAGGGGCGACGACTCGGTGTGGCTGGATGACTGACGACCCTTCTAACCCGAGCGATTCAGCCCGGCGGCTAAAAGATAGAGGGAAGGAAACCTTAGAGCTTCCCGGCGAGATAGAGCATCATACTGTGCTTGAGAAGCCCCTTCTCCTCGTCGTCAATCAGGGTTTCCACCGCTTTGAGGAGGACTGGAACACTCTGGTACGGTGTGTGGGCGGGTGGGACCTCCCTGCCAAGGTTGAGGAGGCCGTAAACTCCAATCATGGCGGACTTAACGGAGTACTCTACCGTGAAAACACACTCGCCGGGCACCTCGACGTACTGGCCCATGAGGGCAAGGTTCCCATAGTCCTTCGGGAGGACGGGTGGCCTGTCTCCGGGTTTTCTGGGCATGAAGTGGGCGGTTATGTAAGGCATCATCGCGGTGCGGACGTTTATGACGCTCTCCATAAGCTCATCTTTCCTGTCGAGCCAGCCGAGGTGGTAGAGAAGCTCAAGGAATATCTCCCTTCCGGTGGCCTGGCTCATCGGCTTCTTGATGTAGTCGCCTTCCCTGTCACCGAAGAGGCTGTAGCCCCAGAGGACTGTGACATCCTCCGGCTGGTTCCTGAAGTGGGGCTGTCTGAAGGCCACTATGGACATGAGCCACGAGGAGTCCTTGAAAGTAACTAGGCCGCCGGTTCCGGTTTTGTTTCCGGTGAACTCCTCCAGCATCCTGAGGAACTTATCCCCCTTGAAGGTTATCGTGAAGGACTCCCACTTCGTCTTGTCTATCTCCGAGGCGAAGACCTCCGGATTGCCGAGGGACGGATCCTTCTCTACGAGCATCTTCCAGAGCTTCCAGCTGTCGCCCTCTCCCCTGTTTAGGACGGGCGGGTGGTCAAAGTCACCGTACGTGGAGTTGTCAACCATGGATCCGAGTGTTATAAAGACGAGGTCCCTCGGGCCGACCTCGATGACACCCTCTTTCTGACCCTTCGTGTAGAGCTTGGTTATGTACTTCTTTCCGTCCCGTTCATCGATTTCAACGTCAACGACCTTGGTGCCCATGATGAAGTTAACCCCTCTCTCCCTGAGCCAGTTCTGGATGGGCAGGATTATTGAGTCGTACTGGTTGTACGGAGTCCTCTTGACGCCCTCGATTCTGTTGAGGCCGGGGACAAGGTGCATAAAGCGGAGCATGTAGCGCCTCATCTCAGCGACGCTGTGCCAGGGCTGGAATGCGAACATCGTCGCCCAGAAGTACCAGAAGTTGGTTTGGAAGAAGTCCGGTGAAAACCACTCCTCTATGGTCACCCCACCGAGTTTCTCCTCCGGTGTTAGGATGAGTTCGTTCATCTCGTTCAGGTGCCTCATGGTCAGCTCATATCTGCTGAAATCCACCTTTTTCCCGGGGGTTCCGACGAGACGGCACTTGGATGAGCCAACGTACTCCTCGTTGAACTCCACGACCTCATCGAGTATGGTCTTCTCGGGGTCGTCGAGTGAGGGAATGCTTCCCAGAAGGTCCCAGGTCGCTTCGTAGTGCTCCTCGAACATCCTGCCTCCCCTGAGGAGGTAGCCCCTCTCCGGATCGCCGGATCCATCGAGGCAGCCTCCGTTGATTGGGGTCTTCTCAATGATGTAGATGTTTTCCCCGGGCATTTTGGCATCCCGTATCAGAAAAACAGCGGCGGCAAGAGAGGCTATTCCACCACCGACCATGTAGGCCTTCCTCTTTTCTATATCCGGAATCTTTCTAGGGGTTACGCGTTTGTAGTTCAGCATATTGCTCCCTCCGACATGTCGCATACAGACATGATGGTCCTATTCACATCCCCTCTTTAAAAGATTTGGGGTGTGGATAGTCTCCGTTCTGATGCCTGCCTAAACGTTTATATTTTTGTTTTCCAAACCCGTTGGGGTGGTCCTCTATGGAAGATCCGTACATCTGGATGGAAAACCTCAAAGATGAGCGGGTTCTCAGGCTCGTTGAGGAAGAGAACGAACGCTTTAGGGAGTTC